>CAJQNE010000449.1 GCA_905479545.1 uncultured Gammaproteobacteria bacterium
CAGCCGGTTAGCGGGTTCAGCAAATGACTATAGCGTCTGCCGTCGTGTTCAAAAAAGCGTTCGTAATCACCACTACTGGCTATAGCACCCTGCACGAGCGGCACCACTGCCATCGGTTTGTCCGGTTCTCTCGGGTGGCGCACGCCAACCTGCCACGGATTACCGTCGGGATGGGGGCCGATAATGCCGATGTCGCCACCCAGATCCACCAGACCGGAACGGATACCCTGCTGACGGCAGAAGCCGGTAATCACATCAACCGTGTATTCCTTTACGTAACCGCCGAAATCCAGTTGCATTCCGGCTATCGGCAAATAGATCGCCGGACGATTCCATTCAACCCGATTCCAACCAATTAGCGGTAGTAGCTCGTCTATAGCCGACTGTGATGGCGGCAGTCCCGATTTGAAATCCCAGGCCCGGCGCAGTACACCAGAGGTAATATCAAAAAGCCCGTCGCTTTGTTGCCAGGCTGTGTTGGCATAATCGAGCAGCGCCGCTGTTTCGCCGTCGACTCGTACGACTTTACCAGTGCCTGCAGCATCGTTTATACAACTGGTAACACTGTCGTCGCGGTAGCGAGAATAACGACGCTCATAGTCGAGTATTTTTTCCTTGGCTAAACCGGCAACCTGCTGGGCCATATCGATGCTTTCGGCGTACAACTGCAGCTCGCAGGGCGAGCCCATCGCGCGGAAAGCTAAGCGGTACAGCTCCAATTAGCGACCAAATTGCTTGGTGATTCCGAACGAATAAGTTTCAAAATCGACCAGCCCGGGGTGTTCAACGTTGGTATTTTCCAGTGTAAAGCTGGTACCGCTGCGATAGCTTTCAATACCGGCACGAAACGTCCAGTCCGCAACTTCCCAGTCGAACTTCATTCGCGCCGATATAGCCGCATGAGGAGACAGCCGGTAGTCGCTACTGGCCAGCGCATCATTACGGGCCTGCTCATAAAACGGTTGGTAGAAATACGCCTGACTCTGCGAATAATATCGCAGACCCAAGGTGCCACGAACCGCACGACCGAAACGCTGCAACCAGCTCACTTCATGGGTATGGGCGGTGATGTTCCAGTCGTCTTCATAAAACCGGTAATCAAGATGCAGGGCACCGCGAATTTTCTCAAAGTACTGCCGGGCCCTCAGCATCAGCGCATACTGCCGACGATCATCCGGGCGGTTATCCTGCTCACGATTACCGTCCACAAAGGCTTCCTTGTAAGGATCGCTCAAGTAGCCGGATTGACGGGTATAAAGCGCCGAAAACTGGCCAGTGGTCGTGCGTCCGAAAATCTGTGAAACGCCGCCTTGTGCGGTCCAGCTGTCGCGCCGGGCTTTTGCGATACGGTCAGGAAAAGCAGCGCTGGCACCTTCTGTGGGTCGTAAAACGTCGTCTGAAATACCGCCACCCAGGCTCCAGGTCGTTTGCCCCGGTCGGCCGTCACTTTCATTCGGCGTGAGGCTCGCTTTATACCCTGCGTGCACAGCGCGATAGTCATCTTCTCCGGAGAAGCCGAGCGACCAATCCATTTCAATAATATCGGTTGGACGGTGAGTATAGTTGCCGGACATCTCAATCCGTCTTTCTTCGATTGTGGCGGCGGTCATCACCTGTACGGGAGCGCCGTTAGCATCCGGCAATACAAACCACGGTGAAGCGCCCGATAAGGTTTCGTAATTCAGTGCAACGCCTACTGAACTATCGTCATCTATGGGTGCCTTGGCGCTAAAGTAGTGACTGTCAATATCGAAGCGACTGGCACTGCCTCCTGCCAATTTGTCTGATTCGATGTTTTGTTCCCGGTAAAACGAACTGCGATAGTCGAACTGCACACCGTCAGCGGCATCGGCTATTCCCGGTAAACTGAGCGCCGCTGTGGTAAGTGCGGCCAGGGTACCCAGCCCCTTCATCGTCTCGTGGCCTTGCTTGTAGTTAGCCATCAGTAACACCCACAGCCCGCACCGGCTGCCTCCGGCCGACCCTTGGCGGCTTCCTTGCTGTTGTGCATATGGTCGCGATAAGTGGCCTCAGCCGGATCGGGGTTCCAGGCCATTTCTTCACTGGCCAACACACCTCGTTCAAAGGCCGGCACCGGCTGAATGATTCCGCAGCCGCAGAGTGTGCACGTTATGCCCAGTAGCAAAACAAGACGCGCCCGTAGAAACTGTACCGGTAACTCGCGATGCATCTGACTTTCCCGTTTCAGAGTATTTATTTTGGCAATATCAGCCTGATTTAGTACCGGGCGACTATTGCATATTTATTTGACAAGTGTCATAAGTATGCTGCTACAAGCCTGACCGCCTGTCAATTTGTAATAATGAATCTATTGTAAACTGCCGCCATGAATCAGCAGATAAAGTACGACATAGACCCCGCTTCCGTGGCGCGCATGCCTTCACAAGAGCGGGCAAGAAAGCGTTTCGAGACGGTATTGGTCGATGCAGAACAACTGCTTATAGAATCAGGCCTGGATAACTTTTCCATTCCGATACTGGCACAGCGCCTCGGCTACACCCGCGGCAGTATTTACGCATGGTTTCCCAGCACCACGGCTATTTTTAACGAATTAGTTAGCCGCCATGTCGATGCTATAGAGGCTGATTTTTACCAACACCGCGACGAATTGCTGGCTATGAGCTGGGAGCAAGCCGTTGAGCGCGTCGTGTCGATAGCCGTTAATTATCACGAAAATAACCACGGCGCACGTCTGTTGATGCTGGGTGGTTCCGCCTCCAATGAGAGCTACAGTGCTCAGGAACAGCTGATGCTGCGTCTTGGCGCGCTGTCCCGTGCTGTACTGGAACTGAGCGGCCAGCCAGTAGTTCCAACAGAACCAGACGTAACAACCCTCACTGCCGATATCGGAGTAGCCTGCTTGCGTCGTTCATTTTTTCTATACGGCAGGATCACAGCTGAGTATCAGGCTGCTGCTATTAGTGCGATGCGCGGTTTCTTGCGACCCTACCTAAGCCCCACAGGGTAACGTAGCCGAACTGCCTCAATTGTGGGCTAACCTTCCTAATATGCACCCAGGCACCCTTTCACACGCCGCCTAATAAATTTGACAAATGTCATTTAAAAGCATAGCTTGCGATGATTAACATGAGCACTCATGCCTTTTTCATCCAGAAAAATTGTCTGTCGGGGAATTCCCATGCTTTGCAGAATCGTCTTATTGGTTATTTCTGTCGGCCTCGTGGCCGGCTGTCAAGGTGGCACTTACGGCGGCGATAGCCCTTCTGGCGGCGCTGCGTCGGGCGACGGGGCTCCGGGTCAAACGTCGGCAAACTGTAATGAGTTTCTGACTAACCGGGTACAACCACGGCTGGACTACTGCCGTAGCTGCCATGTAACCGATGGCGTTGGTGACGTTGAGGGCGGTGACCGGTTTTTGCTGTCGCGGAACAGCAACGAAGACTTTGAGCTACTCCGCGGCTCGTGGCTGGCGCTGGGCGGCAATAGTGGCGGACCTTCACGAATTCTTACCGTAGCTGCCGGTACAGATAGCATCCGACATTCCGGCGGAACCCCCTGGCCTGAAGGCAGTGAAGCCTATGCCGACATGGAAACCTTATTACGCGGCTTCGATGACCCTACTGCCTGCATCGAAACCGGCGGCGGACCGGTAACGCCCATCGATAATAGCGACTTGCTACCGGGTTCTCGTGGTGCTCATATATGGCATGACTACTGTGAAACCCAGCCCGATTCTGCGCCTTTACCGGTGGACCCGCGGACACTGGTGGTCGACGGTGTTAATGCATCTCGCAATGTCGTTTTTAATGCATACTGGCGGGATTGCCCGAACCCGGATGAGCCGCCACAAAACTGCGGTGAGCTGCGTGAAGCAGTCGCACTGGGGTTTCATATCGGTGAGGGACAAGGCGATCCA
Organism: uncultured Gammaproteobacteria bacterium; assembly: GCA_905479545.1. Lineage (GTDB taxonomy): Bacteria > Pseudomonadota > Gammaproteobacteria > CAJQNE01 > CAJQNE01 > CAJQNE01. Next base: position 3,899 of record CAJQNE010000449.1, read on the forward strand.
CAATCACCGACCATGTTCGGCGCTGACTACACATCCTCAGCCGATGTACCGTACATATTCCCGGCGGCTACCTATCGCAGCCTCTGGCAACAATGGGAGCTGGACGCACAACCGGCGGCGTTCGATGATCTGGTAGCTGAACGGTACGGATCACCACTAACCCCTTTCCGTAACCCCTACCCGCTGGCTGGCGAAGACCCGAATTCTACAGATGGCGGTTCTGGCCAATTACCACTGGCGTTTACGCAAATACGCGAGGCCAATGGCAACTGGACCGGCAATATCGGGATTAAACTCTGCGTGCTTTGCCACAATGGTCAACTTGGCAAAGCAGATGATCAATATGGCCTCGGTACCGAATATGGCGGCGCGGGTAGTATCAGCGATTTTGCCGTTCTGTTCGCCGACCTGTCAAAAGCGGGCGAAACGGCATTTAGCACGTTTGATGCCGTAACCATCGCAACTCAACGTGGTACCGGTGCTATCGACCAGTTTCAACTTGGTTTCCTACTGTTCAGTGGCGGCAACCCTGCTGCAGTGGCGAACCCGCGCATCATAAATAGTCAGGCGATCGGCACCATCAAAAGCCCGCCATGGTGGAACCTTGGCTACCGGCCGCAAAAATTTCACGGCGCTGTGCTACCCACTGATGCCTCGCGCATCGACATGGCAGCTTACTATCCGCTGCTCGACGATCAGCGGCCCGACAGACGCGGTGAAGCGATAGCGTGGGTAGATGACAACGCCGTACCGTTTCAGCTGTGGACCGAATCGCTTAAACCACCAGCCTATCCGTTTTCTATTGATGAAAGCTTGGCTTCGACCGGCGCTATTTTATTCCACAGTAAAGACCTCTGGGCTACCAACCTGAACAATCCGGTACCGGAACCAGACGGCGGCAACGGCTCATGCGCCAGCTGTCACGGCGTTTATGCTCCACGCTTTGTTAACGACCCGGAATACCTTGAAGACCCACGGCTTGCGGGCATCGCCGCCCGTGTACTGCCGATGGATGTAGTACGGAGTGATCCGGTTTACGCCGAAGCACTGCAAAGCCTGAAAGAAGAAGACGGCAGTATTAATCAGGGAATCGAAAACAACCCGTTTCTATACTGCGGCCTCGGAGCACCGGGCGAAACTGACATACCGTCGTTGCTGGCTCCCCCACTTTGGGGTATCTGGGCTGCTGCACCCTATCTACACAATGGCTCGGTGCCGAATATCCGCATGTTACTGGACCCGTCGACC
>CAJQNE010000450.1 GCA_905479545.1 uncultured Gammaproteobacteria bacterium
CCGTCCGGCACTGAAATTCGCTTTAGGCTACCCGCCTCTGAACCCAGCACCGCACTGTAACAACTCAGCTTAGTCATAAGACTGACAACCAGAGCACTCACGTTGGTTATAGTGATTGCCTGCTTTCACGCCAACACGACATTCCGATGCCTGACTCACAACACGCTCACCCGCTTCGTGGCTAAGCCACTAAACCCCCGCTCGTTAAGCACCAGCAAGCCGGGGAGCGCTGCCGCGAGTATCCGTTCGACTTCGCTGTCACTGCTCCGATCACTAGCCCCTGCCCGCTGTCTGCTTTGCGGCAATCACTGCGGCGGGCCGCTCTGCGACGGATGCAGTGCCGATTTGCCGCCTCTCGGCCGTCGCTGCCCGCGCTGCGCTGAACCGCTACTACAGCCAGCACCACTCTGCGCCCGCTGCCAGCAAAATCCTCGCAGTATCGCGCTCGACAGCACCCTGGCAGCACTACTCTACGAGTGGCCTGCCGACGTGCTGATAAAACGACTGAAATTCGATAAAAACCTGGCCGCCGGCAGAGCCCTCGCCGACCAACTAGCGGCAGCCGCCGAAATACACATGCTCGACGCCAGCCACCGCCCCGACCTATTGATACCCATGCCATTGCATAGCAGCCGTAGACGCTGGCGGGGCTTTAATCAGTCCGCCGAGCTAGCTCAGCAAATAGGCCAACAACTCGATCTTCCGGTCACGCTAGCCGCCGCAACCCGGGTACGCGCCACGACCACCCAATCGCTGCTGCCAGCAGCAAAACGAGCCGGCAATTTACGCGGTGCTTTTCAGGTGAGCGACACGGTAGCGGGCAAGAATATCGCTATCATCGACGATGTTATGACCACCGGGGCTAGCGTTATCGAATTAGCATTCGCCGCAAAACGGGCCGGAGCCTTACAAGTTGAGGGCTGGGTGGTAACCCGGGCGCCTGCGCCGGGTCGTTAACAGCAATGGCCGCACCAATATAGTGCTAATAGTCGCTCCTACAACACTGTTCATCGTTTATCGGCTACAACTGATGGCGGCCATCAGTACCATTGGCTACTACCATTAACAATTGGCAATGAAATGTTTTAGTCGCAGTCATGGTCTTTAAATATAACCCTCTCAGGATACTCCCCCCATGAAAGTCGCCATCTCGTTTGCCTACACCGTAGCAGCTCTATTATTTACCACCTTAAGCTTCGTAAGCCTCGCTGCCGAGCCAGTAGATACGACAACTAAGCAACCCACCGCCATTTATTACCATGCAGACTGGTGCCCTAACTGTCAGGCATTGTCGCCAAAATTTGAACAGGCATCGGTCGACATCGATGGCTTGAACATACTGGTTATGGACTACACCAATATGGAAACGACCGGCAAATCACAATTAAAGGCACTGGAACTGGGCTTGTTCGAGCAGATTGCCAACAATCGCCATACCGGATTCGTGCTCATGCTCAACCGTCAGGGCGAAGAGGTTGGCCGCTTGTACCGCACCTCCAGCACTGACGACATTCGCAAAGAACTTAGTGCACTGGCTGGCGAGTCCTAAGCCTTAGCGGTAATCTCTGTGGGAACTCAAGCTATTCTCCGGGCGTCCCACAACAATGAAAACAATAAGCTTTGCTCAATCTGTTTCCGGCAAACCGCAACACCTGGCGATTTTCGGTGCCGCCCTGCTGTCGCTACTTAGCACGCCCGCAGTGGCGGAGCCCATTTTCGCCCGGCAATATAAGGCCGAATTTGGCTACCAACCAAGCTGTGACGCCTGCCATAAAGACGGCGGCGGCTCGCCCAACAATGCTTATGGTGAACAGTTCAAAAACGCGGGCAACAACCGCGCTGCTTTCGCCGCCATAGCCAAGCTCGACGGCGACAGTGACGGCTTTAGCAACGCCGAAGAAGCTAACGCTAAAGCCAATCCCGGCGATGCCAACTCAACCCCGAAAAATCGCGGGCCCTGGCTCAGCACCGCCAACCTTATCCCCAAATCCGTGCAGGAAAGCTTTCCCGGCATAACGCTTTACAAGCCGATGGACGCAATCTACACCGATAGTGAAACCAAACGGGCCGCTGCCTTGAGCGTAGCCATTAGCGAAGCTGACGAAACGACCATTTACCTGCCGGTCGATGCGGGCCGGCCAGTGGGAACCGCGATTATTGTGCCGGGCAAATTCGGCAACGATAATTTCTATCTGCTGGTCGCCACTGACCGCTCGCTAAATGTTACCCGCGTTGCACCGGTAAAAGGCGAAAAACTACTCACGGACATTGACCTCACGGCGTTCAACGGCAAGGGCGCAGAGAACCTGCCGGTAGGTGGTAGCGACTCGCTTCCAAACGCCGTCGCAGCGACGGTTAAAAAGGCCGCGGCTATGCTGCTGGTGCGATTGAAGAAAGGCTAGATTATAGCTCGGGCTGCGTTTCCTTGGTTCGACACTACGTTACTGCGTAGCGAGTAGATTACCGCGCTGCGCCCGCAATAACCGGCAGCTTAAAACTAGCTGGTCATTACGGACGCGGCATTCCAGACCTCAGTTAGCGCTTAACCGCCGCTGAGCGCGTTCAGACTCCACCACAGCAGCCTCCAATACGTCGCTAGCCTCACAGCTAAGCGGCGTGTCGAACGCCTGCGACAAAACTTCACGTAACACTTGCTGCAACTGCTGCTCACGTTCCGCCAACGATTCAGTGTAACTCTGCCCCAGGGCGCCGCCAGTAAAGTCAGCGAGCGCGGCCTTACCATCATCCAGCAGCTGGTCAAGACTCTCCTTGTCAGGATCAGCCGCCTTGGGCAACTCACCCAGACGGTTTACCTCCGCATCTAACAACCGCTGGGAATTATTCAGCTCATCCAGTCGCTGCTGCAAAGCCTGGTTGCCCGCTTCAGGCAGGTCCTCTTCGTAGTGCGCAGCCAGCTCCTGGCAGGCCACGGCCGCTTCATTGAGCGCCGCTACCCTTGGGTCAATAATCATAGTGTCTCCGGTGTCATTTTTGCCAGGCCCGATGCGTCACAAGTACTCGTACCGCTCCCGCCAAGCTGAAAGAATAGCAAAGCCCGCAGTCCCGAACAGTGAGAGCCATTGGCGACGAACACCCAGCCGTTAAAATAGCGATGAATTTACGATATTAACAATCCTTTATGTCGCAGTTTTGGCAAAGCATAGGCCGAACAGTAGTTTTCAGACTGAGCTGTCTATTCCCGTTCGCCTGTAATGGCCGCGTACTTCCTGCTAAGGAGCTCGCCGCCTGCCGGAGCAAGACACGCTGCAAATCTGGCCGCAGATACTCGGGGCTTAGCCGAACTTTATGTTCAACGTACCCGAAAGTGAGCTACCAGACTTCGTTACCAAAATGGTCAGTGTCCGGAACTCAGCCGAGCTCGAAGCGGTAGTCGAACAATTTGGCGTGCGTCGCACCCGCAGTTCTGGCCGCTTTTCCACGATATATCAGCCGCGCTAACAGCAAATACGCCGCTGCAGCGTGGCGTTTTTGACATGAACCGCTACGAAAACTACTAAGTCGCAAGCCCAGCGAGGCCAGTGAACTTTTCAGGGTTAGCTTATTCCGCCGCTTCTACGGCCCGCTGAATCGCCACGTCCTGCTTAACCTCACTGGCCGCCTTGGCGGTTATCAGTCGCAAGCCTTTGGCATGTTGAGCGGCTTCGGCGGCGTCTGCGACAAACTCAAACGGCACATCGTGTTCGGCAAATTCACTGGCCGCGGCATTAATTTTGTCGGAGCGCTGGCCCGGCTTTAAATCCCGGATATACACAGCAAGAATCCGCCCCGGATGGCTCTTGGCGATGCTCAGATAGGCATAAATATCGTGCTGGCCCGAGTCACCCACCAACACCAAATTCAGCTCTGGATAAGTCTTCAATACCGCCTCAATCCGGTCAGTTTTATAGCTTTCGTGGCCGCTCTTAAACCAACGGTCTTCCCGTAAGCCAAAGTCTTTCAGTAACACCGGCCCTTTCGGCAGCCCATGAATATCAATAAATTCAGCAATCAGATCGTAAATATTCCAAGGGCTACTGGAAACATAAAAAAACGGGTTATTGGCCTCGCCCGACATACCTTGCTGCAGTGCGCTATAGAACTCCGAGGTTCCCGGAAACAACTCCCGGCTATGAGCGTTGTTTAATAGCACGGTCTTAGTATGGCGCAAAAAACTGGTCGCACCCGTCCGCATAATCGTATCGTCAACATCGCTGACTACCGCAAACTCAGCGCTTTCGGCAGGTAACGAAACCTCCGCAACACTATGTTTTACCGCCTTCGGCAACTCAGGGTCAGCAGCCGTCAGCATCAGCTCCGTCCACGGTCGGCCAATAACGTCTTCACCCGGAGACTGCCAGCGGTAGTGAAAGTATCCCTCAGCATCAGTCGTAACCGTGCGCACTTCCTTGCCGAGCTTCATTTCAATCTCGGTAAACGGAATCTCATCGCTCTGATACCGGCGCAGCATGTGCACCAGGTTTTTCCAGTTACTGTCGCCCGGCGCACCCTGCACACCCTTGGCCTCCAGCAACCTACCCGCAATCCACAGCTCGTCGGCAGTGCCGTAAGTAATGTACGGCTCCACCATTACCGGGTCGTATCCGCGCCAGCGTTTAAAGCGATGTTTCAGCTTGTCGTAACGTTTCTCGGTGCGATAAGCCAAGCGGCGTGCGGTACTTTCCATTTTATATCCCTTCTAAGTTATTAACGTCGACAGCGCAGCGCGGCTATTCGGCAACTTTTCCCGAACTAAACGGCTATTACGCGTCTCTGAAGTGTTATCAGCAATGTTTGTGCCGCCTGCTTAGCCAATTCGCTAACATTCACACGCTGCAGCGCTATACGCCAACGCCGCACTGAGTTATTTTGCACTCTTACCATCCAGTCGACATATTTATGACCACCGCCCTGCTCCTCGTTAACCCAAACTCCCGAAGCGGCAATAGCAATCTGGATGACGCTCTCGGGCTGCTGCGTGAGGCCGATTTTGAGCTAATAGAACTGCAACCCGATGATCGTGATGGCGTATCCGAAGAAATTATCAAGCACGAAGACAAAGCGCAGATGGTTATCGTCGGTGGTGGCGACGGCACGGTCAATGCCGCCATTCGCGGCGCGGTCGAAAGTGGCCTTACACTTGCGGTATTGCCACTCGGCACCGCAAACGACTTCGCCCGCACCTTAAAAATGCCGACCGTGCTGGCCGACGCCGCTGCCGCGATAATCACCGGCCGAACCGCGAAAATAGACGTTGGCCAACTCAACGAGCATTACTTTTTGAACGTCGCCCACATTGGTTTGGCCGTAGACGTAGCCCGCACCAGCAACCCGACTGAGAAGAAATTTCTCAGCGTGTTCGCCTATGTACTAGCGATGTTCCGCGCGCTAAAGCACAACCGCCGCTTCAGAGCCAAAATTGAGCACGACGGCCAGGTGCTAAATACCCGCTGCAACCACATCTCAGTCGGCAGCGGCAGAAACTACGGCGGCGGCATGGTCATTACTGAAGAAGCAAAAATAGACGACGGAACCCTGGATCTTTTCACCTGGAAGCGCCGCTCAGTATTCAGGCTCCTGTGGGCCGCTATACAAATGCGCTACGGCCGGCACACCCACTTGCGCGAAGTCACCCAGCTGTCAGCCAAAAAAGTAACCGTCGCCACTGAACGGTTATTGCAAGTGGCCGCGGACGGCGAGCTACTGGACAAAACCCCGGTTGAATTTAACTGCCACCCAAAAGCCATGACGGTGGTAGTAGGTGAAGAGTTCGAAGCCAATAAAACTGAATAGAAAGAACCAGACCTCGCACTTTGGCCGCTCGGTGAGCCAGCGAATAACGTCGGGGCGCCACAACGAAATTGGCTCTTCAGTCGTTACAGCCACACCACCGCTTGACGGCTGCAAAACAAACCGGTCTAATACGCGGCCTTCGCGCTCCTGCAGCGCCAAGTAAGCCACAAAGTTGGCGACAGTATGCCAGTAGTAATGCCATAGAATATGGCCGGGTAGCTCAGTTGGTAGAGCAGCGGATTGAAAATCCGCGTGTCGGCGGTTCGATTCCGTCCCCGGCCACCAAATTAGTAAAGCCCCGTAGCGGTTTCCGTTACGGGGCTTTTTGTTGGCCGAAGTTCTTGTAGGCGCGACTTCAGAGGGTGTTGTTAAAGTACTTCAGTTTTCACGTAAACATCGAAATTCGCAAAAATCCGTTCGCGCTGAGCCTGTCGAAGTGCATGCTACGGGCCTTCGACTGGCTCAGGCTGAACGGTTATGGAGTGCCCTGTGTCGCAAAACTAGAAAACCTCGATATCGGTCGTTCGACTCGATCTCGATCGCCATACATAACAAACCCGCAAGCGCTGAATGCTTACGGGCTTTTTATGGCTATAAAAGCACTACGGCTATAAACGCAGAGGATGACTAACGATAGCCATCTTCGGCAATAAAAAACGGGGCTCGTATTACCACCGAGCCCCGCCTCTGTTGATCCCTTCTAGCTGGCTGCTCTATTGAAGGAACGTATAGCTGATTCGCACAGCATCGCCGTCCTGAGGGATTGAGGCGCCATAGAACACAACTCGCGTGCCGTTGATATCGTTGAACAGGTCAAAGCCTTCGGTGTGGCTGGTATCACGAACAATAGCGGCTCCATTGAGGGTTACCGTTACGCTGCCGGGTATCGCTACGTTCGCCAGAATAAACTGGCTGGATAGGCCACTGGCGCGTTCGGCTACCGATTCCAGCATGGTTTGCCAGGTATTGCTGGGGGCGCAGATTGAGGCTCTGCCGCCACCGGTAAGCGTCGATATGGCTGCATAGGCTGAGCCACCATCCGCATCGCCACCGTCACCGCTGCAATCAGCGCGCGGATCTGCCGGTGTGCCAACTCCGACGATTGAGAAGGCGGTGATATTGTTGGTTTGGTAGTACTGCTCATAATTACTGAGCGTGTTTCTCACGTAGCTACTGCCAGCATTTAGCAGAGTATCAGCTGGGGCGGCGGATGCTGAATCCGGAGTGTCATTCTTTATAACCTCACCTTCAGCTTCGTCAGAAACGAAGATAACCAAATCGACCGCGTCCGAGCGGTTGAAGCCAGCGTTAACGGTTACGCTGGATGAGAAACCAAACGCGCCACAGAACAGCCCGGTTTCTGTTGACGAGCCGCTGGATCCCGGTGACGAAATACCATCGGACCACTCACCGCGTGCATTGCTGGTGGTTGGCGAAATCCAACGGCTGCCATCGGTGAGTGGGCTTAGCTCCCAACAATTATCTGAAATAGCATCGTCGCCCATACGGACTACGCCTAAGTGGTAATCAATCGATGCCGCTGCCAATAAGTCGAAAAACGCTTCGGCACCCGTGGCCAGATTTGCCTGTTCTTCGCTCATGCTGCCCGAGCTATCAATGACCCACAGTATGTCGGCAGCTCGATTGCCGGTTTGCACAAAGTCATCCGTTGCGGTGGTCGGAACAGCCGCAGCGGAGGCGGCGGTAAGGCCGCGGAACAAATCGCCAAGTACTAACTCTGCAGCCGCAAAGTCTTCTGATCTCGATAGGTTCACGACCAGTACGCTATTGGCGATTCGCTCAATCACGCCTAGTGTGAGCGTAAATTCGGTGCCGTCCACCGTAATGGCACGCATTTCAGAGGTGATCGATCTTGTTAATGCTTCTGCTGCTTCGGCCGTAGTCTCAATGGTGGCGACGGCATCAAAAATCAGCTGGCGTAGCTCATCAACAGACAGCGATTCGGCAAACTCTAGCTGTTGCTGTGAATAGTAAGCCGGAAAACCCTCACTGGTGGTATAGGTCTCGTCGATAACCTGTTGAATTGAGCCGGTACGACCACTATCGACGATTGCTTGCTCTATCGTTTGCAACGCTAACGTCGCCAGATCGGCCGGAGAATCATCCGTTGCACTATCATCAGGGTTGTTGACTAAAAAGCCTGCGGTTCCAACAGTGCTATCTTCAACAAGAAAACCACCTAACCTATCCGTGTCAGTAATGGACTCAATAACCAGATTATCACCGGTTCGGAACAGGGATAGGTTTGCTGCGGTATTTACCGCCGTGGGTTGCTCCGCTTCACCCGGTGCATCCGGAGTTCCCGCGACAAAGCCGTTTTCTTCATCTTCGCAGGCCGTAAACAGCAAGGCCGGAGCGACGACCAAGGCAGCTATTCTCAATAGTTTCATTCTCATATCTCCTTTTTTGTCTCCTAAGATTTCTGGCTTGCTCTTTGAGAATTTATTGTTCCATTAATCCCATAAGCCAAGCTGGCTACTATTAAATACCCTCGAGAATAAATTTGGTAGTGACGTTTGCGTGACCAAAGTCCGCACCAGTACTGGGTAAGCTTCTTACCGCTTGTCAGCCAATGGTTGCCGACATTTCAAAACAATCGGATTTTAAGAAGTTGCGCTTTTGCCAGACCGGCCCGACCACCGAAGTTAGAGCAGTTGCGCGAAGTGGCGGGTCGCATTGCGGGCAGGGAAACGCAGCTGGAACCCGGAAAATCACTTCCCGCTTAAGGCGTTGATAACAAACACGCCTGCGGGTTGTTTAACCAACCCGGCTTTATCAGGTTGCGAGCATCTGCCCTATTAACTGCTGACACTGCGGTTTATCCATATAGCGCGGCACGGCGTAAGTAGAGTGAGCTTCACTCAGCGCTGCGTCGGTTATGGCCTCAATATCGCTGAGTTGCAATGCTTCGAGCTGACCGGGAATGTTAAAGGTTTGATTCAGCTGACGAATTCTCTCAACAAAAGCGCGAGCTTGTTGAGTGCTGCTATCGCTGGCTGAGCCGATATTGCAGGCTCTGGCTAGTTCCGCCAGCCGCTCGTGGCAGTTGGGTAGCGAGTATTCGAGCACATGCGGCATTACGATGGCGTTCGCCAGACCGTGCGGCGTGTGGTAATACGCGCCGAAGTTGTGGGCGATGGCATGCACGTAGCCGACGCCAACCTGGGTAATGGCCAAGCCGGCTAAGTGCGACGCCCGGGCCATATTTTGTCGCGCTTCGAGGTTCTTACCGTCGGCTACCGCAGTGGGCAAATTCAGCATTGTTAGCCGGGCCGCTTCGAGTGCCAGCGCGTCGGTTTTGTTCGACGACATACGCGAAAGATAGGCTTCAACCGCGTGGGTCAGCGCGTCCATTCCGGTAGCAGCGGTAATGGCCGCCGGTAAGCCGGTCATTAATTCGGCGTCGAGTGCTGCTGCGGTTGGCAATAACTTAGTATCGACTACCGGCAGCTTCATGTGCCGGGCGGGGTCCGAAACTACGGCTCCAATAGTCACTTCCGAACCGGTGCCCGCGGTGGTGGGTATGGCGTATAGCGGCAACATACCTTTTCGTACTTTAAACAGGCCGACCATATCAGCAACTGGTTTGTTGTTTTTCGCCCGGGCAGCGATAATTTTTGCTGCGTCTATCGACGAGCCACCGCCGACCGCCAATACGGCATCGCAGTTGTGCTGTTGCAGCACCGAAAATCCAGCTTCGATTTGCTCAACGGTAGGGTCCGGTTGCACACCGTCGTAAAGCGTTACGGCTATGCCTGCCGTGCTTAGCTTTTGTTGAATAGGATCGATAAGCCCTAACTTCGCTAGCGCCTCGTCGGTAACCAGCAATACCCGCTGATGGCCCGCGGCAGCGATATTATCGCAGAGCTGCAATGCCGACCCCGGCCCTTCCAGCACCGTTGGCCATTTAAATGGCAGCACCTTGCCGACCAATTTGAGCAGCAGCATTTTGAATCGGTAGCACAGTACTTTAATGGCAAATGGCATGGCACGTTCTGACGCAGGGCCAGATTTTTAGAATCGGGCTTGCAAGGCTAGCGGGGAGTGATCGCTGTCGGCAGTGGCTGAAAATTATCCGCCGCTGTCCGTCGGCCAACGATTCACCTGAACAGCAGGTTCCGCAGGTTGCTTGCGGTCGTTGGTTTATGACTTACGCTGAGCTATCGCCTGACGAAAGCGCTCTAGCGCGGCGTTTAACTGAGCCATACGGTCAGCCAATATCGCGTCATCGCTGAGCTGGCCTGAGTAGCGCTTGGCAGCGGCCTGCAAGGCAGAAGCACTACGTTTATAGTCACGATGGCTACTGGCTTTGGGCAACGGTGGCGTCCAATTTTTGCTCCAGACGCCGACGGCTTTTAAGCCTCGCTTTATCGCTTCGCGTTGTTGTCTGCGGCGCGGTAAGCGGCTGGCTCCCAGCCAGACCGGATCAATCGCCGGGAAATCGGGTGAGGCCTCGCCAGTCAAGGCCATCGACTCCAACCAATCCTGCCATTTATCACTGGCAAAATCAGGCGCACAGCGCAGCGGTTGCCAAGGCACCCGCAGTGCATCGGCGATAATCGCGCCGTGCATAGCTTCGGTAAGTAACAATTTGCAGTCGCGGAGCTTCGGCATTAACGCATCGGGTGACAAGCTGGGCGAGAGGTAATCAACACCCGCCAGCTGGCATACCTGTTGCCAGTCACCCGCCAGGTCGGTATCGATATGCGGCATAAAAGCGATTCGCTGGCCACTGCCGTCAGCTGCCGGTTCAAATTCACGCAGCAAGTAGGCCGGATCAGTTATCGCCAGCGATGAATCGAGGCCCAGAGCCTGCGCGGTACGTGGCCCGCGGACACAGAAAAAATGCCAGCGGTCATTCAATACAGGCGGCGTGCCGTAGCCAAAGCCACTACCAAACACCCAATATTCATCAGCTTGCGGTAACCGCTGATTCAGCAGCGTACCGATACCGACGAATAGCTGGCTGTCGTCGTTATCCAGCAAGCCCGGTAGTAACCGGGGCCATAACCACGGATTTAAGTCGTCGCCAACGTTGCCAACCGCGTGGCGAAACCAATGTAATTTCATAGCCGTATCGCTTCGTTAAATATTGCGCGGAAGCAGCCTTAACTTCCTCAACGCGGCAGATAATTTTTAACTGCCCTGTAAACCCTAAAATTCGCAGACGCCCGTTTTACACTAAATGGAGAAATAACTCTGCGGGGTTTGTTCCCTGTCGATGGCTCGGCTACCATCGCGGCCCCATAGCCAGTATGCATTTTTATGTCGACCCCGTTGGTATCTGTAATTATTCCCGCCCACAACGCGGCCGAATATTTGCACCAAACGCTGGAGAGTGTTTTTTGGCAGAACTGGCCTGCTTTGCAGGTTATTGTGGTTGATGATGGTTCGACCGATGCCACCCCCGAGCTGTTAGAGCGCTGGCAAGCTCGCTATCCGGCCCAGCTGGAAGTGTATCGGCAACGTTTCGGTGGGCCAGCACCAGTGCGAAACTACGGGATACAGCAGGCACGCGGAAAATATCTGGCGTTCCTCGACGCCGATGATATCTGGTGGCCCGGCAAACTCGCCGCTCAAATTAATTTCCTTGAACAGCATGACGGCGATGCCATTGTTTATGGCAAATTTGTGCCGTGGCACGCCAATGCCAACGGCGAATTTGAATTGCCCGTTGAACTCAGCCAGA
>CAJQNE010000451.1 GCA_905479545.1 uncultured Gammaproteobacteria bacterium
TAACTCGTTACTATCGGTTGTGAGACATTGCCGCTCGCTTCGAAGTCAGCCTTAGGCCCTGAGATGGCTTTACGCTTTTCCCACCAGAGTGAAAACCCAACAATCATTGACAGTATTAGCGTTGTTGCCATCAAAAAGGCACTGAACAAAAGGCCCGCACCGACGGTGAAGGTCAGTAATAGAAACATAATAGCCTTATCAATTAATCCGGGTTCGGTGCCTTGAGAAGTGTTTAGAGTAGCTGAATGGGTCATGGTAAATCTCCGCTTGTTGTCCCCCGCACCTTGGCGGGGGACTGTTCCAATCAATAAATCAGTTGAAAAGTGTTCGAAGTGAGTAATTAGTATTAGTCGTCCTCTTCATGTTCAAGAACTTCGCCGGATTCTGAGCTGACCTTAAGCTCATGCTCCACGCCGGCGGCGGTCAACACTTTAACTTCCCAGATTGGCCTGTCATCTTCCTGCTCAAACTCCAGGCTAAGAACCTTTCCGGGAACTTGAGCGAGTGCAATTTGAGCGGCCTGCTGGTAGGAAACTCTCGCTTCGGCCAAAGCAGAAGTGGTCACCTTTGCATCTTCGCTTTGTTTGCGATCATTTTGGTCGGCTATCACCGATGCGGCGATGCCGCCTGTTAACGCAAGTGCGACAATAATTTTCGTTGCTTTTTTCATTGTAAATCTCCATATCTTGGTGGGTGTTAGAAACGCGCTTTGTTCGCGTGATATGAAGATTAAACGATGAAACTTAGCTGAAACTTAGCCGATTAAGGTTTAATTGGATTTCTTTCCGGATTTCGAATGCTGAAGAATTTGCATAGTCGACATAAATCGAAATTTCGACAGAATTGGTCTTGGTAACACGGTGCAAGTGGTATTCAAAACTGGTTCTTCTTCACTAATAGTAAGTATGTCAGCAACAGTAAATCAGTGAGTGGCTAAGCCTTGGCGAATTTTACGTTCGACCACGACTTCTCTGGCCAAAGCGATGACTAAAATTACAGCAAACAACAGTGATGCCCACAAAGTGCCTAGTGCCAAACCACCTTTCTCTACAGGCTTGGTTAGCAAATCTCCAAACGTCGCACCAAACGGCCGGGTGAGTACAAACGCGATCCAGAACAATACGATGCCGGAAATTTTAGTGAAATAGTGAGCCAACGCGGTGAGTACAAGCAGTGCTGAGATAATGGCGGCACTAACCATAAAACCGAGTTTCAGCTCATCTGCTAAGAAGTCTCCTGCAGCAGTGCCTAATGTATTAGCAACCAGGAAGGCCAACCAGTAAAAGCTTTCGGCCGAATGGGTGGTGATAACTTCGACCGATAGTGACTTTTCTTTTAAATACCAGACGAAAAGTACCATTATCAGCAGAGCTATCAATATCAGCATTCCAACCGTATAGCCCAGGCCTAAAGTCCGGTCGATATAATCTGATATTGCTGTGCCGGCTATGGCGGTCGCAGTAAAGGTGAGCCAATACATCACCGGGCTATAGCGGGCCATACTCAGCTTAATCACTAAACAGACAATAAACATCGCCATGAAGATGGCGATGGTGACGTCATAGCCCATTCCAAACGTCATCGAGAACATGTCAGCCCCCGTTTCGCCTAACGTGGTTGCTGCTATTTTAATTACCCAGTACAGCAGTAAGATGTGCGGAACCCGGTTAACGAGTTGTTGGGTGGCATTATTCATTGTTGGTTCTCCTTAATTGGATTTCGATGAGGGTTCTACCCCGTAATAACGGACGGGTTAGGTTAAAGCTAAAAACAGTTCGTCTTGCCGGGCAATTCGGCGACGAACTATGCTAGGTGTTCTGCTCGACCCAAGTCGAACTCAACCAGAAATTCGGTGCCGACATTTTCTTCGCTGGATATTGAGAGCGTCCAATCCATCCGGTTACAGATTTGATCAACGATATACAGACCAAGCCCCGACCCACCTTGGGCTGCAGGTGCCTGGGTGCCGATGTGGGTAATTGTCGCTAAATCAATTCCGGATATACCTCTACCGGTGTCAGCCAGGCTTAGATGACGGCTGTCTAACTCAAGGTGCAGTGCATTAGCCTGTGAGTGTTGTATCGCATTTCGTAACAAGTTAGAGATAAGCATGTTAAATAGGGCGAGAGACACTGGCAGTTGAACGGTTTCATCAATGCTTTGAGTCAGCGTGATGTTTTTCGCGGTTAGCTGCGCCGAATAGTTACGCACTACCCCGGCTATAATAGTAGCCACGCTACACAGTTCCGCCTGAGCGGACTTCGCAGGTTCGCGAGCCAGCATAAGCAGAGCTTCAATATCTGCTGACATTGTTTTAGCTGAATTTTTTATTCGGTCGATAGGCGGGCGGTCTGCAGAACTTTTGTCGTGCCGCAACTGCAACACATCCGCTGAGCCACTAATAATGGCTAGGGGGGTGCGGAGTTCGTGACTGATTAGGCTCGTAAGCTTCTGTTCTCGCGAGATGAAGGCTTCAACTCTATTTTGGTAGTTGCGGATAACGTTAACGAGAAGCTCTACTTCCGGGCCATGATAATCCCCAGAAAGACGCTGTCCTACGCAACCCGGTTCAAAAGCACTGAGCTCATTGGAGAGCTTTCGTATTGGCCCTGTTAACCATAGGGAAGAAAATTTTGCGATTAGGGCTGACAGCAGTAGCAGAAATACTGAAAAACCAATCAGCATATAAACGAATTCAGTCTCTCGCTCATCGACTAGTCTGCCATCCAGCACAATAAACATTCGACCAAGCTCAGTATCAGCAACAAAAACGTCATCTGGGCTGCCCAAGGCGGTGAAGTCTTCGTGCATTCCAAGGCTAAGGTTGGCAAGGGGTTTGGGGATGTGCTCGTTGTTTTCACCCGTGCGATGTAGCCACGCCATTGCGTTGCTGTTTTTC
>CAJQNE010000452.1 GCA_905479545.1 uncultured Gammaproteobacteria bacterium
ACTTTGCGTTGCCGCGACAAGCAACCTCACTAAAACAAAGTGCCGATTGTTTTGACTTGGGTATTAGCTGTGGCGGGACACTCAAAGCCCGGTCTGTAGTGCTGGCCTGCGGCGTGCAGTACCGGAAACTGCCGCTACCGGGGTTATCTGATTTTGAGGGTTCCGGAATCTATTACGCCGCTACCGAGATGGAGGCTAAGTTTTGTCGCGACACCGATGCTTATGTGGTTGGTGGTGGCAATTCGGCAGGTCAGGCGGCGATGTTTATATCCCGCCATGCTAAGCACGTGTATTTGTTGGTGCGCAGCGACAGCCTCGCTGCCTCGATGTCGGATTATCTGGTTCAGCGGCTTGAAGCCGATTCACGGATCACCATTGAGTACCACAGCAAAATTACTGCCTTACACGGCGACAGCAAGTTGCAGGCAATAACGGTAGAGAATTCAGATGAGGGCAGTGAGAGGCAGGTTGCGACGACGACCGTTTTTCTAATGATCGGTGCTGCGCCGTTTACTGACTGGCTCGGTGGTCAGGTTGCGCTTGATGAAAATGGCTTTATTCGAACAGGGCAGTCTGATGCGGGCCAAAGCTTTTCGAGGTTTCAGACAAGTGTGCCGGGGGTTTACGCTATCGGCGATGTCCGTGCTGAGTCGGTGAAGCGAGTGGCATCTGCCGTGGGCGAGGGTTCGGTAGTGATAGCCGATGTGCACCGCTATTTAGCTCAGCGGCCCAATTCGTAGTGTTTGCGATAGTTTGCCTGAAAATCTTCGTTTTGCCGGAATCGTGAAGGTTAAGTACTAATCGTCACGGCTTACTCGTCCGCGCATCGATTTGGTTCGTCCGCGCTGGATTTTGCCTTTCAACCGGCGCTCCTTGGCGGCACGGCTGGGGCGAGTGGGTTTACGCTTCGCCTGAACCACGGTGGCGGCTTTTATTACTTCTCGTAGCCGTTCCAGGGCATCGCTACGGTTCTTTTCCTGAGTGCGGAAGCGCTGCGCTTTGATAACAATAACGCCGTCGCTGGTAATGCGCTGGTCGCTGAACCTGAGCAACCGTTCCCGGTAAAATTCCGGTAATGACGAGGCATTAATATCGAACCGCAAGTGAATGGCCGATGACACTTTGTTGACGTTCTGACCACCTGCACCCTGGGCGCGGATTGCGTTTAGTTCAATTTCGTCGAAGGGGATTGAAACCGCGTTAGAAATTTGTAATTCCATTAGTTCACTACATCTTTGAGCAATGAGTCAGACAGGGTGGGTGTGGACGGCAAGGCAGCGGGTACTCCGTGGGTCTGTTGTAGACCGGGAGAGCGGTGCTGACCTTCTGTATTGGGCTGTAGCCGATGCAGTAGGTCGTAAAACGCGCGGATTTTGGTTACGTAGTCAGCCGCTTCCTGACCCCGGGCGCAACCGTGCCTCAGGGTTTCGCAAAATGGCTTTTCGGCCAGTAACGGCAGCTGTTGCTTAATGTCCATCCAGAGGTTTGGGCTGTCGCCTGCTTCGTAGCTCAGTTGGCGGGCATCGCGCAAATGGCCCATGCCGATATTATATGCCGCCAGCGCCAGCCAACTACGGTTCGGCTCGGTAACTTCCGGGCCGAGCCTGACGCTAAGCGACCGCAAAAACTTCGCTCCGCCGAAAATACTTTGCCGGGGATCAGTGCGGTCGGCGACATTTAATTCATAAGCCGTTTTGCGGGTTAGCATCATAAAGCCCCGAACCCCGGTTGGCGACTTAGCTGACGGGTTCCAGCGGCTTTCCTGATAGCTCATGGCAGCGAGGAGCCGCCAGTCGTAGCCAAACTTATCTGCAGCTTGTTGCAGCCACTCTGCGTATCGGGGTAATCGTTCTGTCGTAAGTGTGCGGAAGCTCGATACCGTGTCGACCCCGAGGCGGTTTAAATGCCCGAAGCTGAGTTGGTATTGCTCAGAAAGCTTGCCGCGAAAGTGCAGTTGGCTGATAAACCGGTTTACCCGGTCTGCCAGCGTCGAAGCGTCAGCCCTGAGTGCCCAGACTATTTGCCGGGTTCTGCCGGTGTCGAAAGCCGCTGCCAGCGTCGGAAAGCGTATTTTGTGAATCAGCAGTTCATGTTGGTCTGCCAGAGTGAATGTCGCAATGCCGGCCTCTACCGCGGCCAGTGCTGCTTCAGTGTTGACGGCGCGTTGCTGCCAGCTCAGCTCCGGAAACTGCTGTTGTAGCTGGCGCATTATTTCTGAGTAACAGTCGTCGTTAGCGATGTTTAAATGGTCGCCAACGGCGAGCAAGTCAAGCGCTGAGCCTGGTGCAATGTTTTTGCGAATATTGTGCACCACTGTAACCGGGCTTGAAATTATCGGCAGGCTCCACTGTATGTCTTTGGCTGGGTTGTAGGTTCGGCTAAAATGAGCGGCGGCGATATCCGCTTCACCGCGCTTTAACGCCGCCAGTGCCGCTGCAGTGTCAGGCACTTCAATTATGTGTAACGGTCTTTGCTCTGATGTTGAAAACCGTTGTAACAGCTCTGTTTCGAAGCCGCTAACGCTGTGAAAGCTTGCCCGGAAATTCCCGTGAGGCTGCGGTTGATAGACACCGATGCCAGCGACCACTGCAACGCGGAGTGGCTGATAACCATCAGACTTAGCTGGGCTAGTTGCAGAAACGGTCAGGTGCAACGGCGCAAGCCAGAGCAGCGCCAATGCGCGCAGCAGCCGGTTCATACACCGTGGTTTGCCAGACATACCGCATTATGACTGTTTTTCCGGCAACTCGCGCGGCCTTAGGAGCAGGCCTCATCTGCCGTTTACCGCGATTGCCGGTCCGCAAAACGCTACAATATGCCCATGGGACTATTAGATGAACTTAGCAACGTTGCCGGCAATGTAGGCGCCACGCTTAAAAACCAGCTTGATCAGCGTGTGCCTGATCGGCTGAAGGCTGGCTTCAAAGCCAATATTACCGACCGCCTCGGTGATGTTCAGCGGCTGCGGCCGGATGAAGAGACCGTGACGATGCAGGGGCGGGTGCCTAACCCGCTTGGCAGCGGTGAGCTATTAAACGTATCTATCGCCATTACGACGGTTGAAGATGCAGGCGGTGAGCGCACCAGAATACGAGCAAAAGTACAGGCTCCACTGATGCAGCGTCTGGCAGCCGCTAATGCGCCGCGATTGAGTTATGACGAGCCAAAAGGCGGCCTGCCGGCGCTTATTAACCAGCTGCCGGGTGGCAAAAGGGTAGTACGCGGCTACGGTGTGATGAAATCAGAAGTGAGTTCGCGGCTGCCCGTCGTGGAGCCAACGGGCGACGAGGTTACTACGGTGTTTGATATCGATATGAACCGCCGTAAGCCGGTGCTAGCCGAAGGTGAGAGCCGCGGACTTGTTGCCCGTGCTAAGGAACGCTTTGCGTTAATGGCCGGGCCGGAAAACTGGATCGTCGACCAGCAAGAAATGGTTACCGACGAGGGCTTTCAGGGTCTTATGACCATTCGGAGCGGCGACGACAGCCCGGTTGACGTGCTTGCCAAAGTAGGCGTTGAGTATAAGCAAAAGCCTAAATCTTAATATCGCCTTTAAACCCGTCTTTAAACCCTCAGTAAAATTGCTAATCAAGGACAAACAACGGCATGGCAAAAGCAGATCGCCTGATTTACGCCTGCACGGCTTGCGGTGCGCAACACAGCAAATGGGCTGGCCAATGTGGCGACTGCGGTGAGTGGAATAGCCTGCAGGAAGTCCGCCCAAGTTTGGCTGGTAATGCTGCGGTAAAGCGACCAACGGGCTACGCCGGTGAGTCGAGTATTACCAAGCTGGTTGATGTTGATTTAGTAGAAAACGAGCGCTGTAGCACCGGTGTTACTGAGCTGGACAGAGTGCTGGGTGGCGGTTTGGTAACCGGCTCGGTGGTGCTGCTGGGCGGCGACCCGGGTATCGGGAAATCAACGTTGTTGATTCAGGCGATGGCAGCTCTGACCGCGCGAATGCCATCGCTGTACATCACCGGTGAAGAGTCGTTACAGCAGGTCGCCATGCGTGCCAAACGGTTGGGCCTGCCGATAGACGATTTGCAGGTGCTGGCGGAAACCTGTGTAGAGCGCATTATAGACTTGTGTCGTATTTCGAAACCGAAGGTTTTAGTGATCGACTCGATTCAGACGGTATTTTCTGAGGCGGTTAGTTCGGCGCCTGGCACAGTCAGTCAGGTTCGGGAATCAGCAGCGCAGCTGGTGCGGTTTGCTAAACAAAGTGGCACGGCGCTGTTCTTGGTGGGTCACGTTACTAAAGAAGGCACTCTGGCCGGGCCGAGAGTGTTGGAGCATATGGTTGATACGGTGCTGTACTTCGAGAGCGAAGCTGGCAGTCGGTATCGGGCTATTCGGGCGGTTAAAAACCGCTTTGGTGCGGTGAATGAACTTGGCGTGTTCGCTATGACCGAGGAAGGCTTAAAGCAGGTCAGCAACCCGTCAGCCATATTCTTGTCGCGACACAGTGAGCCGGTGCCCGGTTCGGTAGTGATGGTTACCCGAGAGGGGAGCCGGCCGCTACTGGTAGAGGTTCAGGCGCTGGTGGATGAAAGCCATAGTGGCCATCCGCGTCGTGTGGCGGTCGGCTTAGACCAGAATCGCCTGACCTTGTTGCTAGCCGTGCTCCATAAGCACACGGGCGTGGCAATGCACGATCAGGATGTGTTCGTCAATGTGGTGGGTGGCGTGCGGGTGAGCGAAACCGCCAGCGATTTGCCACTGTTGATGGCGGCACTTTCAAGCCTTCGGGAGCGACCGTTACCGGGTGATTTAATCGCCTTCGGCGAAGTGGGACTGGCGGGCGAAGTAAGGCCAGTGCAAGCTGGCGAGGACCGACTAGGTGAAGCCGTGAAGCATGGTTTTACCCGGGCGATCGTGCCAACCGCGAATAAACCCAGAAAGTCCATCAACGGTCTTACTGTTATTGCTATTGATCGCCTCGATCAGTTGCCAGATGCAATGAGTGAAGTTTCTTAAGCCTTAGCGATGAGGCATTCAGCCAGCGGCATTTTCTGCTTCAACTAACTCGGCAGCCTTGGTTTCTTCAGCCAGGTGTTTTCTATCCATTGGCGATAGGTCGCCGACCATCATGTCCTTCATGCACTCCCGGGCAGTGTGGTCCAAAGTTTCCATAACCGACCGTGAGGTGTGGAGGTGGCTGGTCGTCATCAATTTGCTGAGCTTGTCTTCATGCCGGTCGATGGCATAAGAATCCAGCGCCTCCAGCAGTTCGTTCATCGGTGTTACATCGGGGTCGCGGCCCGGTAGCCAATAGTCCGGTTCGGATTCAATACAGGCAATAATGCGTTTGGTAAATAGGGGCTGCATCACTTCCTGTAGCAGGTTCTCCGGTACATTCAGCTCAGATGCGAGGTCGGTTGATGTAGCGTTGTCGGTATCGCCACGCCAACGACGAATTATGCTGGTGGTGCAAGCCAAGGCCAATTCACGCCGGTCTCGTGGTGCCATTTCTGCGGCATGAGCACCACCGCGCATTTGCGCCGGATACTGCACATAAAAAGCAATCTGCGCGCCGGCCAATACTATTAGCCACGCTGCATATAGCCAGATCATTAGCAGTAATACGATCGCAAAACCGGAATAAATGGCTTTGTAATTACCTGCCTGACTACCAAAATAAGCGAAGCCCACGCTAAGCAATTGCCACAGTATGGCCGCAACGAAGGCACCAATAATGGCTGCTCTTAATTTGACGCGGGTATTGGGCAGGAACTTATAAATGAAGGTAAACAGCCCGCCGATCATGAATATCGGTAGTAGCCGTCCCCACACCTGAACGGCCCAGGTAACATTGGTGTTTTGAATGAGTCGAGCGACTAACTCATTGCTACTTAGCGATGCTGTGATTGTGAGGGCGGCTACGCCAACTACTGGCCCCACGGTGAGCACACTCACATAATCAGTGAAGCGTCGGCCGATTGAGCGGCTGCTTGATACCCGCCAAATATCGTTCAAACCCGCTTCGATTTTTTGAATAAGCGACACGGCCGCGTAGAACAGAAACAAAATACCGACGATGCCGAGCACACCGACTTTAGCGTTGTCGACAAAACCAATAATGGTTTCAACCATGGTTGCGCCATCGGGGCCAAGTGGTGCGAGTAAATTCAGCAGCATCGGCTCCAATGCATCATGTACACCGAAGGCTTTAAGTATTGAGAAGCTCAGCGCTAGCAGCGGCACTAATGAAAGTAGGGTGGTATACACCAGGCTCATGGCCCGCAGCGTTATGCCGCCGGAAATTAAATCGTGGCCCAACTGCTGAATAATACGAGCGGCGTGTATTAGCGCTCGCTTGGGCTGTGGGTAGGTAACGAGAGGCTTGTCCCAGAGCTTTTCCAGTTGCTGCTTAATTCCGAACATGGCTGCCTTGGTTAGTTGAGCGTGGTGCAACGCGGTATGAGATACGCCATGGTGCAGCATGTGCTGCGACAGAGCTAGTCGCAGTTCGCTCGTCGGCCGTATATCGCGCACCATGCTGACCAGTCATGCGCAATGCAGCTATGACCGGCGGCCTCCAACGCCAGCTACTGCCTCATTCTGGTGCGATATGCTGCATAGCAGCAAAAAAATGCTGCAAAGCAACATAACTATGGTAGAATTACCTTGTTGTTGCTAAATATTGAGGCGAATTAGCGGTCGCTTAGCATCAACTATCACCAAATTCGGGCCAGACCCAGCATCAAATTATTTTTTAGAAATACGGAGTATCACCACCCATGGCACTACAAGAAACTGTTCAACAGATTAAAGACCAAGCTCTAGCACTGCGCAGCCAATTAACTGAGCAAGCTGACAGCATTAAGAACCAAGCTGAAACATTGAGCGCACAGTTAAAAGAGCAAGCTGAAGGCCTTAGCGGCTTGGCTACCTCGCAGCTAGAGAGCGTTAAAGATCAAGTTGAAGGTTTAGCGGGCAAGCTGACTTCACAAGCTGAAGCGTTGCGCGACACCTCTGCAGGTACCGTGCAAGCAGCTACCAGTGAGCTGAACAAAGGTATTAGCAACCTGTTGAGCTACCAGAGCACCGCGATGCAGGCTAACTATGAGGCTCTGCTAGAGCGCGTTGAAACCGCAAAAAGTGCCGGTGGTGTGAAGCCTGCTGTTGAAGCTCAGGTTGCCCTATGGCCTGAAACCAAAGAGCGTCAGCTGGCTTACCTGAACCAAACGCTGGAAATGTTGAAAGAAACTGTTGATGCAGTTACCGAAGTATTAAAAGGCACAAAAAAAAAAACCGTCGCCTAGCGTAAAGAAAAAGCCGGCGGCTAAGAAGAAGCCTGCGGCGAAGAAAGCGGCGGTAAAAAAAGCAGCTCCGGCTAAGAAGCCAGCTGCCAAGAAAGCCGTCGCTAAAAAAGCCGCTGCCAAAAAAGCACCAGCTAAGAAAGCCCCGGCTAAAAAAGCTCCTGCTAAAAAAGCACCAGCTAAGAAAGCACCAGCTAAGAAAGCAGCACCGAAGAAAACTGCAGCAAAGAAAACCGCTGCTAAAAAGTAAGCTCCTCGCTACTTTCCGCTAAATAAAAAACCCCGCTGACTACAGCGGGGTTTTTTTATGGGGCTAATCTCAAGTGTCTAAATCATTAAGTGTACTTGAGTAATATCCGGATTAAGGCGGCCCGAGGAGCCCTTAGCATCAAACAGTGAGCGCTCAGTGCCGCCGCTGAATCGAATAAATTCGGCATTATATTAATAGCCCTAAGCCTTTATCTGCATGGGTATTGTCAGGAGCCTTATAAAAAATTGCCGTGGACGCTTCGTTAGAGATCATTAGCAGCAACTTAATAAGCTGCGCAGATAAGTCTAATAACTAATTAATAAGTAAGAACAACGGTAGGCCGTTTTGTTGAAGCAACGCTACGGCCACGTATTTCGTATTAATTTTGATTC
The DNA here is from genome assembly GCA_905479545.1 of uncultured Gammaproteobacteria bacterium. GTDB lineage: Bacteria > Pseudomonadota > Gammaproteobacteria > CAJQNE01 > CAJQNE01 > CAJQNE01. The sequence continues at coordinate 7,908 of CAJQNE010000452.1, forward strand.
ATTCAACGTGCAATTTCGATCGTGGCGCGTCAGTATTGGCAGCTGATTCATCAATTGCGACTGCACATGTCAATAAAGAAAGGGATTTTCCTTATTGGGGCGGCGCTGCTGGCAACGACCGGCACGCAAGCGGCTTCATCGCCCTGGGAAAAGTACAAAACACCAGTTACCAGCGCCCCTGAAGCCATTGGTAAATATGCCAATGGCTGCCTCGTGGGCGGCGTTCCTGTACCCACTGAAGGGCCTGGTTATCAGGTGGTTCGGCTTGCCCGTACCCGGAACTACGCGCACCCCGAAATGCGCGATTTTCTAATGGACCTAGGGCAAAAAGTTGAGCGCAATAACCTCGGTTTAATGCTGGTCGCCGATGTCGCGATGCCGCGAGGCGGACGCTTCACCAAAGGCCACCGTAGCCACCAAACGGGTTTAGATGCTGATATTTGGTTACGGCTGAACGCGCCGCAACTCCCCGTGAGTAAGCGACAAAAAATGTACGACGTGAAAGCCGTACTGATGGTCGACCGGGACAAGTTTAAGGTCAATCGCGAATGGGGAAATAAGCAAGGCCAGATGATTAAGCTCGCCGCTAAAGATAAGCGAGTCGCTCGTATATTTGTGCATCCGGCAATAAAACAAGAGCTGTGCGAAACCGCCGGGGACACTGACCGTGACTGGCTGAGAACGGTGCGCCCGTGGTACGGCCACGATTCGCACTTTCATGTACGCATGCACTGTCAGGGCAACGATTGTGTAGCGCAAAACCCGCCGCCTGCGGGCGATGGTTGCGGTAAAGAGTTAAAGAGCTGGTTCCCTAAGCCGAAGCCAAAAACGAAACCCAAGCCTGCAGTAAAAAAACCTAAGCCAAAGCCGGTGAAGAAAAAGCCTTACGTTCCGCCACCACCACCACCGCGTTGCCAGATGGTTCTGAAGGACAAGTTCAAACTCCAGCCGGCGGCGTATGCTGCGGCGGCTAAGAAAGTGAAGCCTCAAGTTAGCGCTAAGGCTCAGGTTTCGGCTAAGCCGAAAGCGCGAATTTACGCACGAGGGGACGTTGCAGCAAAATCAACGGCCAAGCCAGCTGTTAGTACGCTGTCTACTTCACTTACAGCAAGTGGCTCATCACGAAGTGGCTCGGTGCTACCTAGCCAGGTTAACCGCAGCCAGCCAAAGATCGATGAGAAAACAAAGCAGCAGGTTATCGCGGCGAACAAACTTCAAATCGAGCTAGCGCAACAGCGGCGGGCAAAGGCGATTGCTGAACAGGAGCGTCAACGATTAGCCCGGGAGCGTTTAGCGGCCAAGGCGGGTAACGACGATACCGCAGACTCGGCTGATTCGACACGGCGACAAAGCTTGCGGTTGTTGCCGCCGCGCTAGCGTTGCCCTGAGTTGCCCTAACGACCACTAAAAAGTGCTTGCGGCCAAGGTACGACAAAGCTATCCAATGGCGCTGCTATCTCGTGGTGCTAGCCTGCCGTAGTAGGCAAAGCCTGGAGTTATGAATTCCAGGCTTTTTACTCAGGCAGGTGGCACACCGATTATTTTTACGGCAGCCGGTAAGCTGGCGCTAGCCGTACTTAGCCATCAACTCAGCGATTTTTTGAATACGCTGCTGCTGCTGCTGCAAAGTTTCGTCGCGACTTTCCTCAAGCTCTCTTTCCATTGCACAAGAGAGAGTTTGAAAGAAAGCCTTATCCAAAGCTTTTCGGGCAGCGGCCATCTGCTGAGCCACCTTTTCGCAATCTTCGTCGTTCTCCAGCAATCTCTGCAGACCACGCACCTGGCCCTCAACTCGTTTCAGCCGGGAGACTAAGGCTTTTCTCTTCGCTTCAATTTCCATGCGGTTCGCCTAGCAATTCAATGGGGTGGATCAATGGCGCAACTATAGCACTGAGCTGGAGTGCCGATTAGCTCGCAGCTGTTCGCTGTATACAGTCGTGCGTGCCTGTACAGCCGCAAGCTCAGTACATTGAGTGCAAAAATATACCCCCTATAGTATATTGTCGGCTAACAATCGTCGTAATGCTAAAGCAGTTTTACCTGCTAACCGGTGGCGAACAAGCGGCAATTCAGGCTTTGGTCACGTTGATGCCCTGAATGCCGATCGGCTACTGCATTGATGGGTTAACTTCGGTTACGGCTGTTCTTTCTTAAAGTATGTCAGTAGAGAGCTTCTAATGCCCGAATTCGACCCCGCGCTGCTATCGCGAATTCAGTTCGCGTTCACCATTGCCTACCACATCGTATTTCCGTCGCTGAGTATCGGCCTGGCTCAGTACCTTGTGGTGCTGAGAGCCTTAGAAATGAAGACGGCCAACCCGGTATATCGACGTGCATTCGATTTCTGGGTACGCATTTTCGGCCTATCGTTTGGTATGGGTGTGGTGACTGGCGTAGTGCTTTCATATGAAATCGGCACCAATTTTGGCAAGTTCTCAGAAGTAGCCGGGCCCATCGTCGGGCCGCTGATGAGTTACGAAGTGCTGACTGCATTTTTCCTTGAGGCGGGTTTTCTGGGCATTATGTTGCTGGGACGTAATAGGGTTAGTCCCGCAGTACATTTGGCTTCTTGCGTCTTGGTTGCTATCGGCACGCTAACCTCGGCATTCTGGATATTGTCGGCTAACTCCTTTATGCACACCCCGGCAGGCTATCGGATTGAGGATGGCATACTGATGGCTGATAGTTGGTTAGCCGCGATCTTTAACCCGTCGTTTCCCTATCGTTACTTTCACATGGTGCTAGCCGCGCTAATCGCCACAACGTTCGTCGTTGCTGCTGTTGGCGCTTACTACTGTCGCCGTGGGCGCGACGTTGCTTTTGGTCACGACAATCTAAGAGCTGCCGTTATTATGGGTAGTGTGCTGCTGCCAATACAGATTTTTGTTGGCGACCTGCATGGTCTCAATACGTTAGAGCACCAACCCATGAAACTGGCCGCTATAGAGGCTCACTGGGAGCGCGATAGTCGCGTACCGCTGACATTATTCGCCATACCCGACCAGCAAGCAGAGAAAAACCACTTCGAAGTCAGCGTGCCCTATCTTGGCAGTCTGATTCTCACTCATAAGCTCGACGGGGAAGTGCCCTGGCTTAAAGAAGTGCCGCCCGAGGATCGGCCGCCGGTCGCTATTGTGTTTTTTAGCTTTCGCATCATGGTTGGCCTGGGGGTGCTCATGCTGCTGCTCTCATGGCTTGGCCTGTGGCGTTGGCGTCGGGGTAAATTGGCAGAATCCGGCCTGTATCTGCGGGTGGTGCAGTACTGTTTCCCGATTGGGTTTTTCGCCATCTTAGCCGGCTGGATCACCACGGAGGTTGGGCGTCAACCCTGGACTGTGCATGGCTTACTCCGTACCAGTGATGCTATTTCAGCGGTGCGCGGGGCGGATGTTGCTCTG
>CAJQNE010000453.1 GCA_905479545.1 uncultured Gammaproteobacteria bacterium
AACACGCCAATTAGTGGCACCATCACGAAGGTAGTTGCCAGCGTAATGTAATGCGCCAGGGCTGCGGCGCTGCTGCCGAAACTACCGAGATAACAGAGCAGACCGATAACCGTGGCTATCGACATCGCACCAACACCGACCGGGTTCACGTCGTACAAGTGCGCCCGCTTAAACTCAATGCCTTTCGGGCTGATTCCCAGTGTTTTGTTAATCAGCAAATCTGCTGCAACCGAACCAAGCCAGCCAATGGCAATGATGGCGAACATACCAAGAATATTTTCCAGCGCTTTATAGATTCCCAGCTCCATGAGCATGAGCGCGATGGCGACATTAAAGAACAACCACACCACCCGGCCCGGATGGCTGTGGGTAATTCGGGAGAAGAAATTCGACCAGGCAATTGAGCCCGCATAGGCGTTAGTAACGTTGATTTTCATCTGGCAGATGATGACCATCACAGCGGCGAGAATAAGGGCAAAGTGCGGATGGCCGGTAAGTTGAACAAACGCTATTTGGTACATATGCGTGGGATCAGAGGCTTCCTGCCAACCTAGCCCCGCCCGCACCGCCAGATAAGCTAAAAATGAGCCGATTAGAATTTTGGCAACGCCAATAAACACCCAACCCGGCCCGGCCATCAGTAACGCGCCCCACCATTTCCAGCGCGAAATGCTTTCCTGCGGTGGTAGGAATCGCAGGTAGTCAGCTTGCTCGCCAATTTGCGCGATTAATGCAAACAGCACCGCGGATGCCGCACCAAATAGAATCAGGTTAAAACTTCCGGCGTCCGGTTCAGTCGCAGGAACATAGCTCGTCCAGCTATTTACATTGTCCCCCTGAAACCAAAACAAGGCGAATACGGCAGCCAACTGCAGCGCTAGCCACAGGTAATGCGTAAGCAGTTGAAACCGGCTAATGGTAGTGATGCCGTGCGTTACGATGGGGATTACTGCCACCGCACAAATCATATAGCCGACAAACAGCGGAATGCCGAATAGCAGCTGCAACGCGACGGCCAGAATGGCAGCTTCAATGGCAAAAAAAATAAAGGTAAACGACGCGTAAATCAGCGATGTAACAGTCGACCCTAAATACCCAAAGCCCGCCCCACGTGTGAGCAAGTCAATATCTACGCCGTATTTGGCGGCGTAATAACTGATCGGCAAACCTGTGATGAATAGCAGTACACCGACAGCCAAAATAGCGGTAAAGGCGTTGTAAAAACCATAGTTGAGCGTAATGCTGCCGCCAATGGCTTCGAGTGCCATGAACGCGCTGGCACCCAAGGCGGTGATGGCTACTTGTGATGCGGTCCATTTACGGGATTTTTTCGCAGTGAACCGCAGTGCAAAGTCTTCCAGCGTTTGGTCACCGACCCATTTGTTGTAGTTGCGTCGGTCGCGAAATATTTGTTGTTTGGCCTGCATGAAATAGCGGGGCTCTGGTAGGTGAGTAGCGGAGGTTAAGTCGAAAATAAGCCAGCCTAGTACAGCAGATTACCAGTACCGATTAAATTCGCCCATGCGTTATATAACGTAGCGCCGAAACCTCTCGGCGGGCAAGCCGCTAAATTTCCAAGCCCGGGTTAGTTTTTACCCGTTAAGGCAATATCACCGACTTTCTCAAACGGCAAACTTTTCACCGCCAAACCTTCGAGAAAGACTTTGCCGTTTATTTGATACTTCAGATTATCCAGCGAAACACCGCCTTCGCTCTGACGCAGTTGCCGGTACTGTCTGAACCACACCCATGCGGCGGTGGTAAGCTTAATCTGCACGACTTTTTCGCCGAGTGCCGGGATGCGTAAATCACCATCGGAGCCACCGCTGCCAAGTTTCAAGCCATTGAGACGGAGATCGTAGTTGAGGCCGGTTATGGGAAGTTCAAGGTCATTCGGGTTGACGATCCGCAGGCCGATATCGAAGCGTTGCTCAGCCCAGGTGAGGCCGGCGAGCTCCATAGAAACCAGCGTTACCACGGGTTTTTCCATATTGGCGTATTGGAGCGTGGTGCAGCCGCTGGCGATGATTGCGAGGCAGGAGATGATTAGGTATCGGGTAATTCTTGGCATCAAAAATTTTCTATGAATTGTTAAGTAGTCGTTCATTCCAGACCTGCGGTGAATTCAGGAGACTCTTGCGGTAATGCAAAGGAACGGCTTGGCGTTTTAGCAGACACTTCGACAGGCTCAGTGCGAACGGGTTCAGGGCAGTTCGTTGCCAGTTAACCGCTCATACTGAGCTTGCCGAAGGACTCGGCGTGAATGGGCTCGGTCTAGAGCGGTCAAAATCAGGCTACTTCGACTCGGTTCCTGCCGACTTCCACAGCGACGCACCTAATATCAGCAACGTCAGCTGCTTTTCCGCCAGCGCGATTATTTCGCCATCCTCACGACCGCTATGGTGAGCGCGGAGCAATGGGTTGGTGGTGTTAGCAACCGCATTAACGATTAAGTCAGCCAACATTAACTGGTCTGGCTCACTCCAGTCTTGAATTACCGGGAAGCGCGTCAGGTCGATAGCCAGCTCAGCAATAATGGCCTGAATTTCGTCATGAATAGCGTTCCGCAGAGCGGCAACCCCACCGAACCGTTCGCGAACAATAAACTGAAACTGCCGACGATTGGCCCTTA
>CAJQNE010000454.1 GCA_905479545.1 uncultured Gammaproteobacteria bacterium
CGATATCTTAGAGGTTGCCGACGAGCTGCTGATGCGGCGGGGCTTTAGCTCGTTTAGCTATAAACACATTGCCGTTGCTCTGGGTATGCGTAATGCCGCTATCCACTATCACTTTCCAGCCAAAAGCGATTTAGGTGTGGCATTGGTTCAGCGACACCGCCAGCGGTTTGCTTCCTGGAGTGCGACTCGTGATGCTGAAACCAATAGCTCAATAGACAGGCTCAAGGCGTTTGTTGATATTCGCTTGTTCAGGCAGTCTGGTCTGGAGCATGTGCTGTCACCTGAGTCGATTGTTTCGGCTGACTATGAGATTCTGCCAGAACCTATGCAGCACGAAGCGCGAGCTTTGGTGCAAGACACTATTAGCTGGTTAAGTGAAACATTGCGTAGCGGCCTTGATAGCGGTGAACTGGCTTTTACCGGCTCTCCCGAAGATGTTGCATTGATGTTAGCCGCTGCAATGCACGGTGCACCGCATTTAGCGCAGGCCAACTCAGGCTATAGCTCAGCGCTAATGGTAAATACCCTGCTTGAACTGCTTCAGCCTGAACAGACGTTCGGGGCGCTCAAGTCGGCTGGCGGTGCCGTCGCCTAATTACGCTCTCGTAATACCTTGGTAAAGTTTGCTTGGCCAAACGTTACTGTGAGCCGTTTTGGCGGCTTATTGCTCAGGGTTTTTCCCGTCTCCGCTGAGTTTTACTGGTCAATTACCCGGGCTGAGCTATGATTCGGATTGGTTTATTACTGGTTTAAAATTCGCATGGCGCAGGCTGAAATCTCTCCAAAATCTTCGGGCCAAAATCCTCCGGTTACATTTGAGACTCTTGAGGCAGAAGGCGGCTCAATTGGCGTCGCAACCCTGAACAGTCCCAAAGCCCTCAACTCCCTGACTCTGGAAATGGTCGAGTTGCTGGGTGAGCAACTGCAAAACTGGCAAAGTGACCCTGACATCGGCTGTGTGCTGCTGCGCAGCTCCAGTGATAAAGCCTTCTGTGCCGGTGCCGACATCCGCCAACTCAACGCCGGTATTGCTGAATCACAGCACGGCGAGCGGCTCATCGCCCTAGAGCGATTTTTCGAACGGGAATACCGGCTCGATTACCTCATCCATTGTTACAGCAAGCCCCTGATTGTATGGGGTAATGGCATTGTTATGGGTGGCGGACTGGGTTTATTCGCTGCGGGAAATTTCAGGGTTGTAACCGATAGCAGTCAATTGGCGATGCCGGAAGTAACGATAGGCCTGTTTCCCGATGTTGGTGCAAGTTGGTTTCTGAATAAAATGCCTGAGCATCTGGGTCGCTTTATTGGCCTCACTGCGGCGCGCCTGAACGCCGCCGATGCGCTCTATACCGGGCTGGCCGATATCGCTTTGCCGCATAGCGCCCAGTCGCAGGTATTGGCGGATCTCCAACAGCTCAATTGGCAACGCTGTAAGCCCTGGGCAGAAGTTAATCGGGTGCTACGACAATACAACCTTAGCGAGTTGCCGCCATCGCATATGCGGACGGATTACGAACCGTTGCAGCAACTTACCGGCGTCATTGAGCTGAGTCAGATAGAAGATCGTATTCAGCGCCTGCATGGCCAAAGTGATTGGTTGCGTCAATGTTCGCAGACAATGGCTGCGGGCAGTCCGATGACGCGCCGACTGGTTATAGAGCAGCTGGCACGCGGACGTTACTTGTCACTGGCCGACTGCTTCCGAATGGAATGGTGTATGGCCGTGCAAGCCTGCCAACAAGGTGAGTTCAGCGAAGGCGTACGAGCCTTATTAATTGATAAAGACAAAGCACCCAGTTGGCGTGATACGGATAGTGACTCGGTGCCGGATGAGTTGTTCTGGCGGCATTTTCAGCTGCCGCGTGGGGTGGCCAACAACCCGTTGGCTGATTTGCAATAAAGCTCTGAAACCACAGGTTTCACAGATTATGCAGATTGATCGACCGGCTGTATTGTGAGCCGGTTGTTAGGTTATGCCGGTTAGTTTTTTTGCGGACTTTTTAAGTTAATCGCTATAATCTGTGTCATCTGTGGTTAGAAACCACTGCCTCAAACCTGAATTCGTAAAAGGACAGACTATGCGCTTTGGTGCCGTTATTGTGGGCGACGAAATTCTGCTCGGCAAACGTACCGACCGACATATTCCATTTTTAATTAATGCGCTGAATCAGCGTGGCCATGAGTTGGCCTGGGCGCAGTTTGTTAGCGACGATGCACTCCGGCTGGAGCGCGTATTGCGAAGCAGCATGGCTGAGGTAGTGCCAGGCGAGTTAGCAGTTATTAGTTTTGGAGGGATAGGCGCAACGCCAGATGACCGCACCCGTCAATGTGCTGCTTTGGCAGCGGGTTTGCCGCTGGAATATCAGCCCGAGGGGGTGAAAATTCTGGAGCAAGAGTTTGCTGACCGGCTGTACCCGCATCGTATCAACATGGTGAATTTCCCGGCAGGTAGCGAGTTAATACCTAATCCGGTGAACCGGGTGCCTGGTTTCAGCATCAACCAGCATCACTTCGTGCCAGGGTTTCCCAGCATGGCGCACCCAATGATCGAATGGGTATTGGACACCCTCTACACCGGTGGTATTGCTGATGCGGAGCAACGCCGCATCATCGAGAATACCGCAGAGAGCGATTTGATTCCGATAATGGAAAAGTTGTTGGCCGGCTATCCGAACCTGAAGCTATCCTGCTTGCCCAGCGCCAAGCCTGGTGTCCGTGAAATCGACCTGGGTCTGCGGGCGACGGCAGTGGTTGTTGAGGCAGCCGGCGCTGAGCTGGATGTTTGGCTCAGTGCGGCTCGAATACCGCAGCGGCCATTCCGTTAAACCCAGCTCAGTGCATGCAGTTAAGCCCGTTAAACTGCCCGGGAGCGGTGCTGGCTGTTAAACGCAGTCTATAGCTGCACAACCGCACCGTCAGCAAGCAAGCTATCAATTTCAGCTTGTGGAATTCCACAGGCCAGCAATGTTTCAGCGGTATCCGTGCCAGGTTTCGCTGCCGGTGTCGGCTTTGCATTCCCCGCGGATGAAAACTTCGGTACTGGCCCCGGCTGCATCTGGCCATTAACTTCAACAAAACTGCCGCGGGCAACGTTGTGCGGGTGATTAGGAGCCTCGGTCAGGTCCAGCACCGGAGCGAAACAGCTGTCGGTGCCTTCCATTATTTCGCACCACTGATCCCGGGTTTTTTGTTTGAAGACCGTCTCTAATGCCGTTTTTTGGTCGCGCCATTGCGTGAAATCCATTTGGTTATCAAATATCGGGTCGCTTAGGTCCGCGTGCTGGCGAAGCAGGGCATAGAACTGCGGTTCGATGGAGCCAATAGATACGTATTTTCCGTCAGCGGTTTCATAGACGTCGTAAAACGGTGCACCGCCATCCAGCAGGTTGGTGCCGGGTGTCAGGCTGTGCATTCCGACGTTATGCATATCGAAAAACATGCTCATTAGTGCCGCGGAGCCTTCGACCATGGAAGTATCGACGACCTGGCCTTTGCCGGTGCTTTTCGCGGACAGCATTGCGCTTACCATGCCGAACGCCAGCATCATACCGCCGCCGCCAAAGTCGCCGACTAAGTTAAGCGGTGGCGTAGGTTTTTGTCCGGCCCGGCCAATCGCGGCGGCCGCACCGGAGAGGCTGATGTAGTTCAGGTCGTGACCGGCAGCTTGTGCCATCGGCCCTGTTTGGCCCCAGCCCGTCATCCGGCCGTAAACGAGTGCCGGATTCTGTGCCATGCATTGTTCAGGGCCAATGCCGAGCTTTTCTGTTACGCCGGGACGGTAGCCTTCAAAAAGGCCGTCAGCAGTCTCACAAAGTTTGAGTATGGTCTTGATGCCACCTGGCTTTTTTAAATCGACGGCAATGCTTTTACGGTTACGAAACATTGTATCGTGGCCGAAGCCGGCCGCCGGGTTGCCGCCGGGTCGGTCGATGCGAATAACCTCAGCACCCGCATCCGCCAGCATCATCCCGCAAAACGGGCCGGGGCCGATGCCCGCTAGTTCAATAATACGAAGGCCGCTAAGAGGGCCGGTTGAAGTGCTCATGTGGGTTCCTTTTCAGCTCCGTTCGGCCTGAGCCTGTCGAAGGCCTTACAGCAATGCCTTCGACAGGCTCAGCTTGAACGGGTAATAGATAGTTTGGGTAATGCTGACTGTGTTTAGCTCGCCAGCGGTCCGGCAGTTGCCGCCAGCTTAAACATCCAAATGGCGATGCCGAGTGAGCCTAAAAAAGCTATCGACCGAAGAGTGCCGATATCTGCCAGATAAAAAGCGGCATGGAGAATGCGGCACACGACAAAGGCGATGCTGAGCGTGGTTATTTGCTCGGCGGTAACGCCAGCCATGTGGGTAACCACAATAGCGGCGGTAAACAGCGCCAGGCCTTCCCATGCATTCATCTGAGCAGCCCATGCGCGGTGGGTGAAGCCCTCGGCACGCATAGAGTTGAGCCTGGGGTAGTTATTGTCGAGTTTTCCTGCCGCTTTGACGCGAGCGATGCCAGCGATAGTAGAGAGTGGAATAATCGGCCAGACGGCGAGAAAAGCGAGGCACCAGAGTGGGATAGTCATTGTTATTCTCCTGTAAGTGTTCTGTTGGTTTTAAATAGTGGTGGCTAAATAACTGTGGTTCAAATTCGTCGGTGCGCGCGGCGAAATAAACCCATCGCGCTGTGGTGCAAGAAGTCGCCGGTTGCTTTGTCGAGCTTGCCCGATTTGGCGCGGGCGTAGCTACCTTCAAGAATAATCGCCAGTTTGAAGCAAGCCAGAACAACGTACCAATTGATAGCGCGCAGGCTGCGGCTGCTTTGCTGTGCGTAATGGGAAACCAGCTCGGCTTCATCAGGGAAGCCCGCCCATGGCTGCACGGCTGTGACCATTTCACCAGGGTTGTTGGCGTCCGGCCAGGTTGCCAGCAACCAGCCCAGGTCGAGAAGTGGATCGCCGATAGTGCTAAGTTCCCAGTCGACCAATGCCGCCAGTTTTCCTGTGTTGTGGCTGAACATCACATTCGCTAAATGGCAATCGCCGTGCAGTATCCCCGGGGTGAAATCCGCAGGGCAGTTGGACTCGATCCATACCGCCAGCCTGTCGACTTCAGGTAATTCGCAGTCATCATAGCCATTCAATTGCTGATAGCTTTTGAGTTGCTTTAGCCAGCGTGGTACTTGTCGTTCGAGAAAGCCTTCGGGGTTGCCGAAATCGCCGAGGCCAACGGCCTGATAATCGACCCGGCCAAGCGCAGCGATGCCGTCAACAATGCTCAGCCCCATTTCGTGACGCACACTGGCGCTATTTTTATGCAGCTCAGGTAGTCCTACGGTGGCGTTAAAGCCATCAACCGGCTCCATCAAATAAAACGCCGCGCCAATGACGTCGGCATCGTCACAAGCGGCAATTAATCCGGGGTGGGGCACTTCGCTGCCCGCGAGCGCGGCCAGAATTTGTGCTTCGCGACGCATCGTCTTATCGCTGTTATCACCTTGGTTAGCGCGTTTGTTCAGCGGCGGCCGTCTCAGTACATATGAGCGATTGGCCCGCTCAAAATGCAGCAGAATATTTTGTGTGCCGCCGGTAAGTTGTCTGGCGTTTTGCAACTTGCCACTGCCGAGTTGTTGCTCGTCCATCCAATCGGTGAGTGCCGAAAAGTCGACTAGCTCCTGCAGTTGTGACATCAGCAATGGTCCGTCACGTCGCCGCTGGTGGCCGAACTGCGGTTCTTCGGGAGCGGAGTTGATAGTTGCCTACGGTAGTCGCAACGATGGTGCCATCGTCTAGCTTCAGTTCGCCAAAAAGCTCAAAACTGGCTTTGCCATTTTCTTCGGCATCATTCGCAATACGATTCAGATCGGCGTCGCTAAGTTTAAATTCAACAGATACGTCACCAGTGGCGGGGGCGATATATTTTATCGATAGTTCAGTAACAATCGGGTAGAACTTTTTTTGATCAAAACTGGATAAGTACAGCACACCCCCGGGAAATTCCGCCAGCGTAAACAGCGCGCCGGCGTACATGGTTTTGACGTGGTTTTTGTTGCCGCGAAGAGGCATTTCACAGACGACATGACCACGTTCCATTCGCTTTATTCGCACACCGCTACGGCGAATAAAGCCGATCATAAGCGGCGCGACGCGACGCAAAATGGCCGGTTTTATTCGTTCGTTTATCACCGCGCCGAGCACACCAAATGGCGCGCCACCTCTGGCATTTTCGGCGATCACTTTTGCGGCTTGCTGTTCGTAGCTTTCGTAATCTTTTTCCGGGTGCTTGTTCTTAGGGCTGGTCACTACTTCGGTGCCATACGAATCGCGCCGTCGAGACGAATAGTTTCGCCATTGAGCATGGTGTTTTCGAATATTTGCTCAGCCAATTGGGCGAACTCATCCGGCTTGCCCAAGCGTGGTGGGAAAGGTACCTGAGCACCCAAAGATTCTTTTGCTTCTTCGGGTAGCGCTGCCAGTAATGGAGTTTCAAACAGGCCCGGGGCGATGGTCATAACGCGAATGCCAAAGCGTGCTAACTCGCGCGCAATTGGCAGGGTCATGCCAACAATGGCTCCCTTGGACGCAGAGTAAGCGGCTTGGCCTATCTGGCCATCAAATGCGGCAACCGAGGCGGTGTTAATAATTACGCCGCGCTCGTTTTTGTCATTCGTTTCTTGCTTGCTCATGGCTTCTGCGCCGAGCCGAAGCATATTGAAGCTGCCGAGGAGGTTGATATTAATGACTTTCATAAACTGCTCAGCGCTATGCACACCATCGCGGCCCAATACTTTCGCCGGTACTCCGGTGCCCGCGCAGTTGACTACGCCAGCCAATAAACCCTGCATGGCAATCGCTTTGTCGACAGCGGCCTGGCACTGGTCAGAATCCATTACGTTGGTTTTTGCGAACTGCACGGCGTCGCCAAGTTCTGCGATCAACGCGTCGGCGCGGTCTTGCTGAATATCGACGATGAGGGCGTTGCCGCCAGCGGCAACGATGCGGCGGACGGTAGCTTCGCCAAGGCCGGAGGCGCCGCCGGTGACGATTACAGTGTTGTTTTTGAATTCCATGTTTTGTCTCGGGTTTTAAATTTTTACGGGGATAGGTTAGTCGAGAATACTGCGGGCAATAATCTCTTTCATAATTTCTGAGCTACCGGCCAGAATGCGGTGAATGCGTTCATCCTGATACATACGGCAAATCGGGTACTCGTCCATATAGCCTGCGCCGCCATGCAGCTGCACACCTTCATCTACCATACGGCCGGCTACTTCGCTGCTGAAGAGCTTAATACGCGCGGCATCTTCGGGCGCAAGGCTGCCAGCATTTATTTTCGCCACAGCGTTATCGATGTACTGCTGAGCAATATCAATTTGCATGTCCAAATCGGCAAGCTTAAAACGGGTGTTCTGCATTTTGCTGAGCGGTTTGCCAAACACTTTGCGTTCACGAACAAACTCTTTTGTTACACGCATCGCTTCATTCGCACCGGCTAGGTTACCTACCGCAGCAATTAGCCGTTCTTCGGCCAGGCCCTGCATTAGGTGAATAAAGCCCTGACCCGGAGAGCCAAGCAGATTCTCTTTTGGCACTTTTACATTGTCGAAAAATAGCTCGGCAGTGTCGTTGGTTTTCATGCCCATTTTTTTCAGATTACGACCGCGTGCAAAACCTTCCATGTCGCCTTCGACGATGAACAGGCTGACTCCGTAGGGATTATCAGGTTCGGTTTTAGCCGCAACTATGATGATATCGGCGTTGATGCCGTTTGAGATGTAGGTTTTATTGCCATTCAGTACGTAGTGGTCGTCTTTCTCCACAGCGCTGGTACGCATGGCTGAAAGGTCGGAACCGGCCTGTGGTTCGGTCATGGCGATAGCGAGAATTTTTTCACCGCTGATACAGTCGGGTAAAAAACGGGCGCATTGCTCGTCAGTACCGAAGTTCTTTATGTAGGGGCCAACCAGGCGGCTGTGGAGCGTGATAAAAAAACCGGAGTCGCCATGGGCGGCATTTTCTTCGATAAGAATTTGCTCATAACGAAAGTCGGTTAGCCCTAAACCGCCATATTTTTCGTCGGCCCACATGCATAAATAGCCCATATCACCGGCTTTTTTATACATTTCGCGAGGAATAATACCGGCTTCGCGCCACTCTTCGTGGTGAGGACGTACTTCTTTCTGAAAGAATTTCCGTGCTGAATCACGGAATAGTTCCATATCGGAATCAAAACAATCGCGTTGCATAACAAGCTCCACCAGCATTTTGGCCGGTTTGTTCGTGAGTAGGGTATAAGCCGGTAACGGTATCGGTTACAGAATAGAATGGTAATACCTTACCGCCAACCAAGCGCTTGCTCAAATTATTTTTTGCAGCTGCATTATTTTCATGCAGCGTTATGGTCTTGCAAGCAGAGACCCGTGGCGGTCTGCAGGCCACGCGGGTCGTTGTATAGTGCGGGTACATTTTCCGACAGGACGAGCAGACCTATGATCCAACACAACGGCCGAACTGCCCTCATTACCGGCGCGTCATCGGGTATTGGTAAAGCCTACGCTGAGCTACTGGCAGAGGAAGGGTATTCACTGGTCATTACGGCGCGGCGTAAATCGCGACTGGCTGATCTGGCGAAACAATTGAAAAGTGAGCACGGCACTAATGTGACTGTCATCGCGGCGGACTTGGCTGACCCGATAACACCGGCAAAGTTAGTTGCTGATCTGCAAACGCAGAATATCCATATCGATATGTTGGTCAATAACGCCGGTTTTGGTGGCGATAAGCCATTCCTGAAAACCGACTGGTCGCAGCTACAAGGCGAGCTGCAACTGATGGTGGTGGCAGTAACGCAGTTAATGCACTTACTAACGCCGGCGATGGTTGAACAAGGTTGGGGCAGAGTGTTGAACGTGGCTTCTGTTGCAGGTTACGCGCCGATAATGAAGGGCTTGCTCTATAGCGGCACTAAATCTTATCTGGTGAACGTGTCGCAGGCGGTGGACATGGAGCTGCGCAATAAAGGCGTGTTCGTTACGGCACTCTGCCCGGGCCTTACTGAAACCGAGTTTTTCGAAGTGCAGGGCTCGGTGCAGTCGGCGTCGCAGGTGCCTCAGTTCGCCAAGCAGAGCGCCGAAGATGTCGCCCGCATTGGCTACGACGCGATGATGGCAGGCAAGCCCGTTATCGTTCCGGGCGTTGTCAATAAGGCGCTGGTCACCATGAGTCGGCATATGCCCGAGGCGTTGCGTTACCAGCTTGGTAAGCGGTTACGGTTTAAATAGCTTGGTAGGGCAGAAGTAATGAAAATTGCGGTTATTGCCGATACGCACGACCTGTTGCGGCCGTCGTTATTGAGCGAATTGCGAGGCGCCACGATGATTTTGCACGCGGGCGATATATGCTCGTCAGAGGTGGTCGGGACACTGCAAAAGATTGCGCCGCTGTATATCGTGCGCGGCAATAACGACCATGGTGACTGGGCGCGTGAAATACCCGAAACGTTGCAGCTCAGTGTTGGCGAGCTGTCGATTTTTATGCTGCATGATCGCAAACAGCTGGGCGATTTTTCCGACTACGAGCAGGGTAAGTTTGATCTGGTAATCGCCGGGCACTCGCACCGTCCGATTGATGAAGTGGTCGACGGTCAGCGATTTATCAACCCCGGCAGCTGCGGGCCACGACGATTTAGCTTGCCGGTCAGTATGGCGTGGCTGACCAAAACTGAATCGGGTTTTCAGCTACGCCATGTGAATTTGGTCGACTAGCCGATAGGCGTTAGTTTATCGCTAGCGTGCCGCTATCGACCGGCAATACAAAGTACAAAATCGCGAAGTAGTGCAGGGCAGTGCCGGCAAGTACGAACAAGTGCCAAATGGCATGGTTAAACGGTAGCTTGTTCCAGGCGTAAAATATCGCACCAACCGTATAGGCCGCACCGCCGCCTAACAATAACCATAGGCCGGCTGCGGGCAGGTTGGTGAACAGGCTTTTACCAGACAGTATCCCAATCCAGCCCATTATCAGGTACAGCGTAAGTGAGAGCTTGGTGCGGTCTTTACTGGAAAATACTTTCCACATAATGCCTAGTGCCGCTAGCGACCATATAACAGAAAAGAGAATCCAGCCGCTCCTTCCGCCGATTGTTAGCAGTGCGAAAGGAGTGTAGGTGCCAGCGATCAGCGTATAGATTGCCGCGTGATCGAAACGTCGGAAACCTTCTTTTAGTCGCGGCAAATGATTGCCGGGAACGCTGTGATACAACGTTGAGGCGCTGTAAAGCAAAACAGTTGCGCTGCAGAAAACAATGCTCGTCCACAGGGCTGTGGTGCCATGTTCGGCAGCAACCGCCACCATTGTTAGCATACCTACAACACCTAAAATGGCGCCAAGGCCGTGTGTTGCGGCATGTGCCATTTCTTCTGCGAACGTGCTTTCAAAGGCAGCAGCCATGCGTTACTCCTCGCGCTCTTGCGCATACTTTTTTATATAGTGTTGGGATATTACCACGATAATTGTGAACACTTGTAGACAATATTGTGAAGCTTTGATTACATAACCGGCTGGTAAGAGCCGAGAGGCGTTGTTTTACCGAGCGAACGCTCGCTATATATTGACAGTGCCGCAGAGCCCGCTTAAGTTGTGAGCTCAAATTTGGAGAAACTATGGCTCGTATTACGCTGGTTCGGCACGGACAGGCTTCTTTTGGCAAAGCTAACTATGACGAGCTATCGCTCCGCGGTCGCCAACAAGCGACCGAGTTAGGCAAGTGGTGGCAGCACTGCGGTCGCGATTTTGATGTGGCTTGGGCAGGTGATATGCAGCGTCAGCAGGATACCGGCAAGCTCTCATTGGCTGAGCGGGACGTTGCCGTACCTGCTATTTCTACCGACACTGCTTTTAACGAATACTCCACCGAGACGCTAATTCAGGCTTATACCTCGGTGCTTCATGAAAAAGTGCCTGAGTTGCGAGAGAGTGCTGATTTGTCTGACCCGGGGGTGTTTTTCCGGACTCTCTATACCATGCACGAATGCTGGAGTGGTGGTATTGAGCCCACCAACGAGGCACCTGAGTTTGAGCCTTGGGCGGCGTTTCGTGATCGGATAATGACAGGTGTGGAGAAAGTTGCTGAGCAGGCCGGTGACGGCAGCGCTGTGATATTTACCTCCGGCGGCGTTATTAGCTTGGTGATTCAACAGCTATACGGTTTGGAGCCCATGCGCCAGATAGGGGTGAATTGGCGTGTGGCGAACAGCGGCATGACCGAAGTACTGCATCATCACAAGCGTGGCTATAACTTGCTGGGTTTTAACAGCACACCACATTTGGATCGGCTGCGAGATGGCAGCATGATCACTTACCGCTGATGTTTAAGAGCATTGCTGACTCTCAGCGTTACACACTAAAAACTGCACTCTTCCAGGAGCCTTAGATGGATTTTTCGATACGCCCCGAACTGCAGGCAAAGCTTGCTGCAATGCGCGAGTTTATTAATGCTGAACTTATCCCGATTGAGCACAGCCTGAGCCAAAAAACCTGGGAAGAGGTGGCCGCCGAAGCGGCACCGTTGAGGGAGAAGGTTAAAGCGAAACGCTGGTGGGCTCCGAATCTACCCCCCGAAATAGGCGGTACCGAAGCGAGCGTGTTAGAGCTTGGCCTTATTTCGGAACAATGCGGCCGCACGCCCTTGGGGCACTATGTTTTTGGTTGCCAGGCACCCGATGCTGGCAATGCTGAACTGCTATTCAAACATGGTAGCGATGAAATAAAGCAGCAATATTTATTGCCAATGGCGCGCGGCGAAATTCGTTCCTGTTTTAGTATGACGGAACCAGAGTTTGCGGGTTCGAACCCGGTGCGGCTAGGTACGACTGCTGTGTTGGAGGGTGATGAATACGTCATTGACGGCCGGAAGTGGTTTACCTCCAGCTACGATGGTTCTGCGTTTATTATTCTTATGGCCGTAACGGAGCCGGATGCTGCGCCACATGCCCGGGCTAGCATGATTCTGGTTCCCAGCGACGCGCCGGGCGTTGAGTTTGTTCGTAATGTCTCAGTGATGGGCCATGCCGGTGGTGGTTATGCTTCTCATGCTGAATTGCGTTACACCAATGTTCGGGTGCCGGCTTCGAACTTGCTTGGCCCGCCGGGCGGTGGCTTTATGCTGGCTCAGGAGCGTTTAGGGCCGGGTCGGATTCACCACTGTATGCGCTGGTTAGGAATTTGTGATCGGGCTTTTGAAATGATGCTTGAGCGAGCCGGCACGCGTGAAGTGGCCGAAGGCAAGCTGCTGGGCAGTAAGCAGCTGGTGCAAGCCATGATTGCTGAATCCCGGGCTGAAATTGATGCGGCGAGATTGTTAGTCCTGCACGCTGCCTGGAGCATTGATAACGAAGGCTTTAAAGACGCCCGGGCAAAAGTTTCGGCGATTAAATTCCACGCTGCCAATGTTTTGCAAAATGTTGTGGATCGCGCTATTCAACTGCATGGCGCACTGGGTATGACCGACGACACGGTGCTCTCGTACTGGTATCGCGAAGAACGGGCGGCACGGATATATGACGGGCCCGATGAAGTGCACAAAGTTAGTTTGGCTCGACAACTGTTGAAGCCGTGGTTTGATAAGGGATGAGCAAAGACGGGCAAACTATAATATGAGTGTCGTAGCGGATAGCGCTGCCCCTGACAGCTTTACGGCTTTTAAAGAATGCCTGGCCATTTCTGAGCATCACATTGCTCAGCAAATATGGGCAGCCGGTGGTGCGGGTTCTAAGGTAAAGAATGAGGCGGTTGCCGTCGCCAATATCGACAAAATAGTGCGGGCGACGCTCAAACTAGCCAATAAGAAAGGTTTTGCTGCAACTAGCCTGCGTGATCTCTCGACCGAAACCGGGCTAAGTATGGGCGGGCTATACGCTTATATCTCCGGAAAAGATGAGCTGGCGGCACTGATACAGCACCACGGTAGAGCGATAGTCATTGATGTGCTCTCCCAGTACATGGGTATTGAAACGACAGCCGCTGCAAAGTTGCGCGCCGGTATTCGTGCACATTTATTTTTAAGTGAAGTGCTGCAGCCGTGGTTCTTTTTTGGCTTTATGGAAGCCAGGCACTTGGCGAAACCGCAAAAAGCAGCTGCTATAGAGTCTGAACAAGAGACCGAAACGCTGTTTCGCGAGCTGATGTTAGCGGGCGAAAAATCTGCTGAGTTCAGCGTGAATGATGCAGAGCTTAGTGCTGCAATGTTAAAAGCGTTGCTGCAGGACTGGTACCTGAAACGCGGCAAATATCGCCGTCGGAATATTGATGTGGAGCGCTATGCTGACCAGGTAGTAGCGCTGCTCTTTAGCCATTTAGGCGTAGGTAAGGACGTATAAGAATGACAGCTGAAACTATTAAGAACGCCGTTAAAGATAAAATTGTAGAAGATAAAACGAACGCAGTACGGGAAGGCGAAGAGCTGGATCAGACACTGATTAGGTCGGTGCTCAATGATTCGTTAGAAGGCTTTACCGGAGAGTTAGAGGTTCGCCAGTTCCCCGGCGGTGCATCCAACCTGACGTACTTGCTAAGGGCCGGTACGAAAACCGGCACGGATGAGTTAGTGCTCCGGCGCCCGCCGTTTGGTACCAAGCCGAAAGGCGGCCACGACATGGGTCGTGAGTACAATATTCTGAATAAGCTGCAGGGGCACTTTAAACAGATCCCGGAAACGCTTTTTTATACCGACGACGATGCGCTAATGGGTTGTGAGTTTTATATTATGCGTCGGCTCGACGGTTTTATTTTGCGTCGTAATTTCCCTGAAGGTCTGGAACCTGATGAGTCTTCGGCAACTAGGCTATCAACGAACCTTGTGGACACTTTGATAGATCTGCACAACGTTGACTACGAAGCAGCGAATTTGGCTGACTTTGGCAAGCCGGAAGGCTACGTAGGTCGGCAAGTAAAAGGTTGGGTAGGGCGTCTCGAAAAAGCGCTAACGGATGATGTGCCAAAACCCACGAAACTGATTCGATGGATACTCGATAACCAACCCGTGGATTTCCATCAGCCCGCGATTATTCATGGCGATTTTAAGTTTGATAATGTTGTATTGGATAAACAGAAGCGGGAAACCATACTGGGCGTGCTCGATTGGGAAATGGCGACCTTGGGCGATCCGTTGCTCGATTTAGGCAGCACCTTGCTGACCTACACCGTGGAGGCGGACGATTGTGACGAGTTGCAGCTAATTCGTATGGGCCCGACCCAATTACCCGGGATGCTCAGCCGCGACGAAATTGTGCACCGCTATTGCACCCAGCGGGGTATCGAACTGGATGATTATCGCTTCTATCGCGTCTTCGGCCTGTTCCGCTTAGCCGTTATCGTTCAGCAAATTTACTATCGCTTTTATCACAAGCAAACCAGCAATCCGAAGTTCGCTCAGTTTGGCGTGATGGCCGATTTACTTTGCAAAGTGGCGGAGCGTGAAGTGGGGGCTTAATAGCAAGTCGGAACTTGACCGTGGCAGTGAATTATCTGGCGAGGGAATAGTCACAAGCGGCTGGTAATAGAAAACGTATTGCAAACGAGAATGATTTGCATATAATGCGTGGCCTAATTTAGCCCTAAAGGTTTACCGCGAGTGAAAAATCTAGTTCCTACCCTTTGTGCAGGCGTTGTGAAAACGTCTGCGGTCAGTTTGATGTTAGTTGCTGCCGCACAGGCACAAACTAACGATCAGCAAGACCTGTACCAAATTCTTGAAGCCCAGCAGGCGCGTATTGAAGCACTGGAGCAGGGTGGTAACGCCGGAGGTGCAGCGTCAGGTTCTGGCAAAACGACGATTGGCGGTTACGGCGAATTGCATTACAACAATCTTAATGGCCGCGAAAGTGAGGGAGATTTGGAAGAAATCGACTTCCATCGCTTTGTAATGTTCTTTGGCCACGAGTTTAATGACCGCCTGCGGTTCTTTAGTGAAGTAGAGTTGGAGCATTCGCTGGCGGGCGATGACCAGCCCGGTGGAGTAGAGCTAGAGCAGGCTTACATAGAGTACGATGTGAATCAGAACGTTACCGCTCGTGGCGGTGTAATGCTTTTGCCGGTCGGCATCATTAACGAAACCCACGAACCACCAACTTTTTACGGGGTCGAGCGTAACAACGTTGAAAGCGTTATTATCCCCGCCACTTGGTTGGCCGGTGGCGCTGGGTTCTCATTGAAGCTGCCAAACGCTGGGTTAAGTTGGGACACGATGGTGCACGAAGGCCTTGCTGTGCCTACCAGCGGTGACAACGCCTTCCGCATTCGTAGCGGTCGTCAAAAGACTGCCGAAGCCAGTGCTTCTGATCTGGCGGTCACCACTCGCGTTAAATACACCGGCGTGCCAGGACTCGAAGTCGCTGCGTCATTGCAATACCAGGACGACATTAGTCAGGTACAAGGCGACGGTCTCGATCGCGGCTTGTTATTCACCACTCATGCGGTGTTGAACCGCGGTCGCTATGGTTTGCGGGCGCTGTACGCTATCTGGGATTTAAGCGGAGCAGCCGTTGAAGCGGCTGATGATGACCGACAAACCGGCTGGTATATTGAGCCTAGCTATAAGATCAGCAATCAGTGGGGTGTATTCGCTCGCTACGAAGATGTCGAAGGCGCGGGTGATAGCGACGAGTTCACCGAAAAGGTGGTAGGTGTGAACTACTGGCCTCACCCTAATGTCGTACTCAAAGCGGATATTCGCGCTCGTGATCATGACTTAGATAGCCGAGAAGCTAGTGACTTTGACGGCTTTGATTTAGGTGTTGGTTACCAGTTTTAATAGCCAGCAACTGATGTTCTGAATAGGTGTCCGTTATAACGGACACCTATTTTCGTTTATGGAAATCATGAAAAAACTTAGAGTTTTTCTGGCAGCGCTGCTGATTGTTACCCCGGTAATAACCGTAGCCGCCGAGACCGTGTACCTCGAACGTGAGGCATTCCTGCAACAGGTATTCGCAGGCGATGTGCCTGCGCCTGCTACCTATTGGTTTGTGGGTGATAAAAAACTACGCGCGACCAAAGCGTTGGGTGTTGAGCCGTTGGGTTTGCGTACTCGTTATTGGGCAACGGCCAAACGTAGCGCCTGGGTTATGGAGGCGATAGGCAAAGAGATGCCGATAACGGTCGGCATTGTCGTCGAAAACGACGCCATTACCCAACTTGAGATTCTTACCTATCGCGAAACCCGGGGCTGGGAAGTACAGCTTGCGGCATTTCGTCAACAATTTACCGGCGCCAAGGCACGGAAAACCAATCAGCTCGACCGCCATATCGACGGCATCAGCGGCGCCACTTTATCGGTGAGAGCGGTAACCGGGCTAAGTCGCTTAGCGCTGGCTCTGCATGCAGAAATCATGTCGGCCACTAAGTAGTGCTGCGCAATGCCCGGGACAATGTTGCGTGATGCCTAAGAGTGGCGCTAGCAAGCAGCGGTTATTGCGAACACTGCATCGCCGTACCGGCGTGGTTATTGCTGTACTCGTTATCTGGTTAGCAATATCGGGAGTGATGCTAAATCATAGTGCCGGTTTGCGACTGAATGATCGCCACATCGGCGCTGATTTGGCTGAGGCAATTTATGGTCTGCAACCAGAGTCGGTGGAGAGTGGTTTTTTGGTGGCTGAGCAGTGGTTAGCGACTGCTGAAAATCAGCTGTTTGTAGGCAGTCAGCCGGTCGCTAGTGGCTATCAGAACCTGCTGGCTGCGGTGGCATTGCCGCCAATGTTCATTGTCGCCGTTGATTCGAAGTCGGTAACGCTGTTACTCAGTAGCGGCGAGCTGGTTGAGCGGTTATATGGCGCTGATTTGCCAGTGCAGCAGATTGCGACTGCATCCAGTAGCGATGAATTTTTACTGCTCTGGAGCGAGTCCGGTCGCTGTTTTCGCTCAACCAATAGCGAGTTGGTAGCGTGGCAGCCTTGCTCCGAGGCACAGCGTCAAACTGCTCCGGTCACTCAGGCGACGCTCCCCGCCGAGCAGCGACAGGCGATAGAAAAGCAGCTCGGCGGTGCAAAAATAAGTTGGCAGCAGCTGTTGTTGGATCTGCATTCGGGCAAAGCGGTTGGCTGGCTGGGCCGCCTATTGGCTGATAGCTCGGCAATACTGCTCATTCTATTGGCAGTGACGGGTTTGGTAATGGCAAGCCGGCGGCGAAAGCTCTAAAATCGCCGCCCGCCTCGCCTCGCTATTACGGCCAGCTTGCTATGACCGAAACCGTACCTGAAACTGCCAACTCGCCCGATGCTGGCCGCAGTGATATGCAGCTGGAGTTACGCCATAGCCGCCTCAGCGACTACGGCGATGTCCGTCGGATTATGGAAGGTATTTATAAAGGCCTTGGCGGTCCGTGGTCGGAAGCGGAGTTTGCCGCTCAGCTCAAGAAATTTCCCGAAGGCCAAATCTGCATCGAAGACAACGGCAAGCTGGTGGCGGCGGCGGTCAGCATTATTGTTGATTACGATAAGTACGGTGACAACCACAATTATGAAGTAATAACCGGCGACGGTAGCTTCAACACTCATGACGCTAAGGGCGACACGTTATACGGTATCGATTTATTTGTTGACCCGGACTATCGCGGACTGCGGTTGGGTCGTCGCTTATACGATGCCCGCAAAGAGCTCTGCGAAAACCTGAATTTAAAACGCATCATTATCGGTGCCCGCATTTCGGGCTATTCAGAGAGTGAGCACAAGAAGCCCCGTACCTATATTGATGCGGTGCAGGCACAGGAAATCCGTGATCCGAATTTGAGCTTCCAGCTGGCCAATGGCTTCCAGGTACGACGTCTGGTTAAAGGTTATAGCCCGGAAGACAGCGCTAGCGGTAGCTACGGCGTGGTACTTGAATGGCCAAATATTTCTTATAGCGAAGCCGATGAACCGCTGATAGGCAGCCACAAATCAGTCGTGCGCGTTGGCGCGGTGCAGTGGCAGATGCGGCGGGTCGACTCGCTGGAAGAGCT
>CAJQNE010000455.1 GCA_905479545.1 uncultured Gammaproteobacteria bacterium
TGTACGGGTCGAGTTCTTCGGCATCCTTGCGCCAGTTCTTCCGGACTTTCATATGCTCTTTTTCGAGCACCGATAAATCCGCCATAATTTTTGGCAGATAGTCTTTGAAAGCGATGGAGTCGGGCACATTCCAGTAAGGATTCACTTCCAGATATTCAATCTTGTCGTAAAACACCGGCGTCGGACGCTCCGGGCGGCCGACAATCGTCGCCATGTCCAACACAACTTTGCTGTCGTTTTCAGCAGCCTGATCGTAAATGGTTAAGCGGTAGTTCGGTACGTTTACCCATAAGTAACGGCCGCCCAGCGTTTCCGGCAACCAACGCAGCCGCTCCAAATTCACCAGAATCTGCTGACGACGCTGCTCCGCGGTTACATTCAGAATACGACGGGTATTCGGGCCAATAATGGCATCCGGGTTCAGGCCGTTATTCAGCTGAAAACGCTGAACGGCGAACTTCATGGCATCGTCGTATTCCTGAGGAAACTCACGGTTAGCAGCAAATATAAAACCTTCCGCTCGCAGGCGCTGGCGTAGTACAGCCACTTGCTCGTCAATCATGCCCGGCTTCAGCGTCGGCCCATCGTCCGACAACTGCGGCCAACCGCCACTTGCTACTATCCGGTTATAGCGATCTAATTCTTTCAATAACGCGGTGTATTCCGGTCGCGCAGGCGACTCACGCTTGACCAGGTCATCGAGAAAACTGGTTTGCATCTCACGACTGAGGCGGCGCTCAGTACCTAGCCGGTTCATCAGGCCAGCCCAATTGCTATCGTCGACGATAGCGGGAATATGGCCTTCACTGATATCGGTGAGTAACCGCACCAAGCTGACGCTTAGCTGATAGTCCAACCGGGCTAAACCGGCATAGTCGTAGCGACCAACCTCAGCTTTAATATTGCTGGAATAGTCGCGAAGTACACCTAACTGCTCGGCGCGGCTCACCAGGGTATAAGCCTGCTTGCCCGAGGGCGACAGCTCGTTTTCGCCAATCCATATCGGCTCATAGCGGCGACGGGAATATTCACGCTGCAGCAGGCGACTGAGCTCTGGGTCTTGCTGAACACCTGCAGTAACAAAACCCCGCAGCTCGGTGATAATGTCGCTGGCGGCGGCCGGGGCCGTTGCACAGGCCAATAGCAACAATGAGGGCAATAGCAGGCGCTTGCAGCATACAGCTGCGCGGGATGTTAGGTTCGACAGGTTCACAATATAAGGTGCTCCGCAGCCTTGAGTGCGAGCCGTTGGCCTGCCGCTGTGCCGGCCACCAACGGTGGAATAAAAGATCGATATTGATAGACTGGCGATGAAAACCGAAGTTCGCCGCCACTTTCGGCACAACCGGAGCAATAACGTACCCGCCATTTATTGCGCCTGTATTGCGCAAAAACCGCGACCTGCTGACTCCGCCCTATCCTTAGCTCTATCATCAGGCTCTATTGTTGAGCCCTGTTATTAGCCCTATTCTATAACATTCCAGCTCATCGCTACTGCTCGCGACCCGCCAAACGCTGGCGGAGCGACGGTTTTTGACTAAAGAACAGACATTTGAGAGGCTTTTCTGAACAGTTTCTTTAGCAAGTTATCACCACTATTGTTAGCCGCCGCGCTACTGGCGGCCTGCCAGCTAGTGGCTACCGCCTTGATCGATTTCGGTCACTTGCCGGTATCAACACCCGTTCTAGGCATGTTTTTACTGCTAGTCCTGCTCGCACGGCTGGGAGAGACACCGAACGGCCTGCGCCAGCTAACCAGCTGGTTATTACGCTGGTTAACGCTGCTGTTTGTGCCCGCCGGGGTCGGTGTCATGCTTTATTTAGAACCGCTGCGGAATCAATGGATTGCGTTATTGATCACGATGTTGCTCAGCACTGTCATTGCCATGGCCTTCACCGGCTGGTTTCTGCAGCGGCTACTAGCGCGGAAAGGTGATGCAGACGGTGACTGAATTATTGATTTGGCTACCGCTCACGGTAATTACCTTTCTAGCCGCCGAATGGCTCTATCGGCGCAGCAATTTCGCTGGTCTACTGCATCCGGTACTCACCGCCTGTGTGCTGTTAATTCCGCTATTGCTCTGGCTGGGCGTCGACTACGCTGAATACCGCAGCGGCACCCTACCGCTGCTGTGGCTGCTGAGCCCGGCGACGATAGCGCTGGCCGTGCCATTGGCCGACCGCCTGCCGCAACTGAGAAAAATTTGGCGCCCGGTAGTCATTAGTGTGATCGCCGGTTCTGCGGTAGCCATGGCTTCGGCGGTGCTCATCGGCTGGCTACTGGGGCTGGACGCACTCATGCTTCGAACGCTGGTCGGAAAGTCGGTAACCACTCCCATTGCGATGGGGGTTGCGGAACAAGTAGGCGGCGCGCCTGAGCTGGCCGCAGCTGTTGTGATTGTAGTAGGGGTGATGGGTGCCGGTTTTGCAGTGGCTCTGCTCAACGCCCTTAAGGTCAATCATAATGCTGCCAGAGGTATCGCGATAGGCTTGGCCGCTCACGGCGTCGGCACTGCCCGGGCGCTGCAAATAAACGCTGAAACCGGTGCTTATGCAGGTCTGGCGATGGGTCTGACCGGTTTGGTTACCGCCGGTTTAGCGGCGCTGGTTGCGCTGTTCCTTTGACAACCATTCTATATTTGCTTGCCGCTACTCAGATTCAGAGCGAAGCCTATCGACGGTGCACGCCAGGTTCTTGCGTTATCGGTTAACGCCGGAAGAAGTAAATACCGACACCAACCCGCTCACTGTCATTGCCCAAATTATTGTAATCACTATGCGGAGCTTCTTCGTGTGCTGTTAGCCAATCGTCGAGCGACTCCAGCAGAGTCTGCCCCTGCTCAGCGGCAACCCGCTGAAAAATCGGGATCAACCGCGCCGGAATGGTGGTATTAGACACTGATCGCTGTAATCGCCGCGGCTCATCGACAGCGCTAGACATATTGTGCTCGATGGTAGTGATTAAATCGTGGGTTGCGGTGCCCAGAATCCGCACGCTGGCCGGGTCATTCGCATTCACCGGCATGTAAACCCGCGTTAAGGCAGTGACTGTGCCGGCCTGCTTGTCGATTCTCACCGCAGCGACCCGCGCCAGCTCTTCGAGCATCGCTTTCGAAGGAATATCACCACTGTAGCGCCGCACTAACGCCGCAAAGCTGCACTCCCCTTCCATAGGCAACACTTGTGGGTAGCCATCTTTGCCACAAAAATCCGGATCTCGATGCCAGCCACCGAGCACCCGGGTTGCGCGGTGAGCATTGTCGGCTTTATGCGACAACTCACCGGTACTAATGATTTCCCGCAACCGCTTAACCTCTTTGCGGGTTAAGCCGGTAAGCACAGCAATTCGCGAATCGGACATCTTCCGGTTCGGCAACTTAAAATGATGCTCAGCCGCGGCCACATAAGATAAGCGAGCGATTTCCTCAAACTCTGCGAAGGAAATCCCATGCTTCAGCAACAACCTCACCAATGGTGACAGCAGATGCTGTAGCGATTGCAACAATCTCGTTTTTATATCGTTATTTTTCATAACTTTTGTTTCCATGGTGACAGTCCACGGCTGATGCTTCTCCCACACCAACCTGCTGCCGTTCCGCACTCGAATTTATAATTAGTTATCCAGCTCAAACAACACGGCACCGTTCACCCGCGCTTCATCTCCCCTTTGTCCCAACTGATATATCAGCCCGGCGGCTGGCGGCGCTTCCCCTGCGCCTGCCGGATTCGTCAATATCCCGCTAAACTCACTACCCGTTACCGGCGTATCGCCATTGATAACTGTCGAATCGTAACTTCCCTGAAAAATGAAGTTGCTGCCGGTCGAATCCGGGCGAATAGTCCCGTTGCCACCCGTAGCAACCCAGCGGTTACCACTGTCAGCAAACTCAGTCGTTACGCTGGTGCTCACCGCGCTATTAAAGCCCGTACCAAAAGTTATGCGGAACGACGAATCGGTAACAACACCGACATTGCCGTCGTTGTCGGTAGGCGTTGTGGCACCAAACTGTCGATAGTTAGCAGTACCCGACGTCGGCAATCTGACTTTGCCGTCGAAGATCGCTTCTAATTCATTTTCCGGGCCGGTTATCCAGTGCAGCGAGCCGCTGGTTAAATCCAGAGTAGAAATACTATCATCACTATTAATTCTGTCAGCATCGCCACCCGACCAACGCCCCCAAATGAGGCCGTTTCCGCCGCGTGGCGGGGAGGCTGGCGGCGGCAAATTATCCGCCTGGCCTATTCTGTACCGAACCATATCCAGCGTTAATTCCAGTAAATCGCCGTTAGCGTCCTCAGCAATCGATTCGGTCAAAGCTGCACCCGCAGCATTTAAATTACCGAAGCCGATAGCTAGCGAGCGTGTCATTTGCAGCTCCACCGGTGGCGGCTCAATCGGCAGCGGCGGCATAACTACCGAGGTTAGCTGCTGCGGCCCCGGCAACTCAACACTGCCAGCATCGTCACTAGCCGACGCGGCTTCGTTAGCGCTTACGGCTACACCGCTACTGGCCTGATCAGCGAGCTGAGCAAAAATTGCTGGCGCAACCAACAGCCTTCTGCCCGTGCCTTCAATTCCGTCTTGCACACCATAACTGCCCACCCGTAAGCGTAATTCACGGCGGCGGGTTTGCAAGCCGATACTGCCGCCGTTTACCGCCGCGTAGAGCCCCGGCAACGTTAGCTCGCTGCGCGGCTGGTTGGGCTGCTGAGGATCGATATCAGGCAAGCTGCAATCGCCGCTACCAAGGTCAGCCTGTTTGTCGTGCTCGCAGATAACGACGGTGTAGTCGGTACCGAACACCCGAACATCACCATAAGGCGTGAACATCCGGTATTCACCTTCTACCGCCCGGGCACCGGTGCCGTCAATGCCTTCGCCACTACCCTCAATGCTTGCAACTGCTGCGCCGGTACCACTAATGCCTTCACCAGTGCCCTCTATAGCCGCTAGTGATCGACCCGTGCCTTCAATACCAGCAGCCAACTGCCGGCCAGTACCTTCGATGAACCCGGTGCCTTCAATACCTCCGGTGCCTTCGATATAGCCAGTACCTTCGATGTAACCCGTGCCTTCAATCGCACCGACATCTTCAATGTAGCCAGTGCCCTCGATGTCGCCGGTACCCTCTATGGCCCGAACCACGCCGGTAATAGAACGCACCGCACCGGCGCGGAGCCGGTAGTGCCGCGTGCCACGCTTCGCGTCGTAGCGCTCCAACAACAGGTCACTGTTGCCAAACAGCGACAACCGATCGCCGACGCTGAATTTAATCTGCACCAAACCGGTCGGCCCGGTTAAAACGGCGTCACCCACTTGTAGCTGGCTGCCACTACTAATGCCTATTACCTGACCATCACGCACGATGCTGGCGTTACCGGCGACAAATATCACCTGGCCGGTTGCCTCGGTAGCGGTAACCGCACTACTGAACAGCATCGCGAAAAATGCCATTATGGCAATTAGCTGCCTTAGGATTACTGACATGCTGGCAAGGGGTGCCATCGCGTTATTTCCAATAGCCACTAAAACGACCGCTCCAATCCAATGCCGATGTTGCTGCCATCAAAATTAAAGCGTGGATTATTTGAGTGTTGATCGGTGTAGCCGAGCGTTAGCTGAAAGCTGCACTGCTCGCACAGCAACTGTTCGCGGGTGAAGGTTGCATTGACGAGCTGTAGCCGATCCTCGCGATTGCCGCCATCGAATGCTAGAAACGGCTCGTCGTAGTCAATACCAAGATTTATGTAGCTGAGAGCAAGACCCCACCGCGCTGAAAGTTCAGCATCCATCGATAGCCTGCCACCGAGTAATTTCCGGCTCCAGTCTTCACCGATATCGGCTTCAGCTGCAGGTCGTTTATCACGGCCTAGCAATGCCACTGCACCGACCGTTTTCAACCAGCCGTGATTGAAAAACCGATATAAACCGAGATTCGCTTCACGAGAGTTTACATCACGATTCTCAAGCGCCTCACTAAACCGGAGCTGACCGTAACTATAGCTGCTACTTAGCAACCAGCTTTCACCCAACTGCTTGAGCACCGACAAGCCCGTTCGGAGGTTTCGATAATCAATGCCGGCACCAATATCGCGCTGCTCCCCACCAAACTGACTGGTAATACGGTAAGAGCCGCTGCCATAGCTCAGCGCCAGTTGACCACCATAACTATCACTATCGACTTCACTGGTATCGTCGTAACGGCGGGTACTGCCGTCAACCCCGGCGGCCAACTCCCAATGGTCGCCGATTGGCAACTTACCATCGACCCCAAGTTGACCACCGGTATACGAGGAACTGGTTTCTCGTGATTGCTCGTCTAGCGTAATGCCAAACAACGTTTCGCGGCTCAATCCGGAGTTAGCATTACTGTTGAAGCCGACGACAGCACCAAGCGTCAAATTCAGCGAAGCGACGTTGCGCACCTGACGCTGCTCACCTGCCACCAAATAGCGCTCAATAACCCGCACTGCTTCGGGTGGCGGTTTGAGGAGCAGCAACTGCTCAAACTCGCGTTGCGACAAATCGGTTTCGCCATTGGCGTAATAGGCCCGACCAAGTTCAAGCCGTGCACCGGCAAAATCGGGTTGAATTCTAATGGCCCGCTGAAAGCTCAACACCGCAATTCCGGGGCGGCTGGACTCTAATGCCGCCAAGCCGTGGAGATAGCTAAAGCTGAGGTTGTTGGCAGATTCCGCCTCCGCCTCATCAAGCAATAAAAAAGCTGCATCCGGCTGTCCATTGCCCAGCAATACCTGAGCACGGTTCAGCAGCGAAGTGGCATCACTCGCCATCACGCTACTACTTACTATTAGCGCTACTGCGCAAGCCGCTATTTTGCAGACCGAATATTTGATTTTCACCCGCGTAATTCTAGAGCCCTACCACTACGCACATTGTTACAAAATGATGCGTACCAGGGGAACCTTTATCTTTAGGCGCCGTTTTGGCATCACAGGCACCCATTATAATGTTATGTAAAATAAATGGGCTAGACGTTATCACCTCCGGCCTTATGCAATTCAGGTATTGCGCGGAATAATACGGCTGTCTGCGCAGCCCAGATTACATAAACAACAGGCAAAAAAAAGCCCGGCATCCTGCCAGGCATAAAACGAACGCATCAGATAAAAAGTAAAAACCTGCCCGATAACGCTCGTGTGGGAGTGTTAAATGTCGACAGCCAAACGTTTGCCCAGCCACCGATATGGGAAATATAGCTCAAATAATGTTATTTGCAAAGGTTTTTTGCATTCTTCCCAATGGCAATCTGTTACTG
>CAJQNE010000456.1 GCA_905479545.1 uncultured Gammaproteobacteria bacterium
TCAGTCGCTGGTGTCGTTCGGGCTTACGCAGCGATTAAAGCCATAGAGCACTGTCCGCTCAAGCTCATCGTCGGCAGTGAGTTCACCCTTGAATGTGGCGTAAAACTGCTACTACTGGCCACAG
This sequence comes from uncultured Gammaproteobacteria bacterium, assembly GCA_905479545.1. Taxonomy (GTDB): domain Bacteria; phylum Pseudomonadota; class Gammaproteobacteria; order CAJQNE01; family CAJQNE01; genus CAJQNE01. The sequence goes on from CAJQNE010000456.1 coordinate 125, forward strand.
ACAGAGCCAGTTACGGCAAGCTGGTCGCGCTCATCACCAGCGCCCGTCGTGCTGCTAAAAAAGGTGAATACCGGCTAACGCGCGAAATGCTTGAAGAGCATAATTTGCACGGCTGCCTGGCAATCTGGCTGCCAACCCCACAAGTCGAAGGTCGCTTTCTGAAAAAGCTGCTGCCTGATTTATGGATCGGCGTAGAGCTGTTACTCGATGGCCTTGATAGCCACATATTGCAGGACTGCCAGCGATTAGCGACCGAGCTTAAGCTGCCATTAGTTGCTTGCGGTGATGTTCATATGGCCCGCGAAAACCAGCGACCACTACAGGATACTATCACCGCTATCCGATTGGGCAAGCCACTGCGGGAATGCGGTACCACGTTGTTTCAGAATGCAGAACGGCATCTGCGTAACCGCGAGCGTTTGGCGAAAATTTACCCGGCAAAGTTGCTGGCAGAAACAATCAATATCGCCGACCGCTGCAACTTTAACTTAGGCAAACTCGGTTACGAATACCCACAGGAAATTGTGCCCGAAGGCCACACGCCGACAAGTTGGCTACGTGAGCTGACTTATCGAGGCGCAGCAAAACTCTGGCCAGCAGGTTTAACTGAAAAAAACCGTGCTCAGCTGGAATACGAATTAAAGCTCATTGCCGAACAACAATACGAGCCATTTTTCCTTACCGTTGAGGATGTAGTCCGTTTTGCCCGCAGCCGGGGCATTCTCTGCCAGGGCCGTGGTTCAGCCGCTAACTCAGCAGTTTGTTACGCACTGGGCATTACCGCAGTCGACCCTGCCCGCAGTAACTTGCTGTTTGAGCGATTTATTTCCAAACAGCGTGCCGAACCACCCGATATTGATGTCGACTTTGAACACGAGCGCCGTGAAGAGGTTATTCAATATATCTATAAAAAATACGGGCGGCACCGTGCTGCGTTAGCCGCTACCGTTATCAGCTATCGGGCTCGTAGTGCCATTCGTGATGTCGGCAACGCACTAGCCATTCCATTAGATATTGTCGACCGGCTGGCCAAAGCTCACCATTGGTTCGATAGCTCGACAAGACTGCGCGAAGAATTACAAAGCGCCAATATCCGACTGAAACCGTACACCGCTAAACTACTGCTGCATTTAGTCCGGCAACTATTGGGCACGCCACGACACTTATCGCAGCACGTTGGCGGCTTCGTTATCGCCCGCGACAACCTCAGCAACCTGGTGCCGGTCGAAAATGCCAGTATGGCGGACCGCACTGTAATTCAGTGGGATAAAGACGACCTTGAATCACTCGGCCTGCTGAAAGTCGACGTGCTCGCACTGGGCATGCTCACAGCACTACAAAAGAGTTTTGATCTGGTTAGGGAGTTTTACGGCCACGAATATTCTTTGGATAACATTCCGCCAAAGGACTCAGCAACTTTCACCATGATTCAGAAAGCCGATACGGTCGGCGTATTCCAGATTGAATCGCGGGCACAAATGACCATGCTGCCGCGACTCAAGCCAGCCAACTTTTACGACCTGGTCATTGAAATCGCTATTGTCCGCCCCGGTCCGATTCAGGGCGATATGGTGCACCCTTACCTCGCCCGGCGAAAAAACCCGTCGTTAGTAGAATACCCAAGCGAGGCGGTAAAGCATGTTCTGGAACGAACGCTGGGCGTGCCTATATTTCAGGAACAGGTGATGCAACTCGCTATGGTTGCCGCTGACTTTACCGCCGGTGAAGCCGACCAACTTCGCCGTGCAATGGCAGCCTGGAAACGTAAAGGTGGACTCGAACCGTTCAGAGATAAGCTATTTGCAGGCATGAAAAAAAACGCTTACCCCGATGAATTTGCCGAACGGATTTACAAGCAAATACTCGGCTTCGGTGACTATGGTTTTCCCGAATCACACTCCGCCAGCTTTGCGCTATTGGCGTATGCCTCCTGCTACCTCAAATGCCACTACCCGGCAGCCTTTACCTGCGCCCTGCTTAACAGTCAGCCAATGGGCTTTTATCAACCTTCGCAGCTAGTACAGGATTTGCAGCGGCACGGCGTTGAAGTACGCCCCGTAGATGTACAGCAAAGCGATTGGCTTTCTACGCTGGAGCGCAAACCCAATAAAGAAATCGCACTAAGGCTTGGCCTGCACCGCGTAAAGGGCCTGTCACAGCAAACCGGTGAGAAAATAGTTGCCGCCCGCCATCAGCACGGAGCTTTTAGCAACCTCAATGAACTGAGCCACCGTAGCGGCATAAGCGCCACTGAACTGGAACCACTGGCAGCAGCGAACGCACTACAATTTACCGGCCATCGCTTTCGCGCCTTCTGGGAAATACGCGGTATTGAACCAGTCATGCCATTACTCCCTGCAGAAACCCAGGAACTCGCCGAAGCCGAACCACTACTCGCCGCACCTTCACTGACACAAACCATCGCTGCCGACTATCGCCGCACCGGCCTGAGTCTTGAAGGCCATCCGCTGGCATTACTTCGCGACCGGCTCAACCAGCAACATGTTCGTACTGCCGCGCAGCTCTGGGAAAAGCACAACGGCGCGTATATCAAGGTCGCTGGCCTGGTAATCGCTCGTCAACGGCCCGGCTCGGCCAAAGGTGTGATGTTTATGACCTTGGAGGATGAAACCGGCAATGCCAATATTGTGGTGTGGAGCAAGCTGCTTGAGCAGCAGCGCCAGGCTGCCGTGCAAAGCCAGCTGCTACTGGTAAAAGGTAAAATTCAACACGAAGACGGCGTGCTACATGTAATCGCCAACCAGCTGGAAGACCTCAGCCACTGGGCACGAAATACGCCGATAAAATCGCGAAATTTTCATTAGAGATTTCCCAACGAGCAAGCGGTGTTTTCCGTATTCTCTACACCATGAAATTAATGCTAAGACCAACTCATAGCAGCTCAAAATTATGATTCCCGGCGAGACAGACCTGTGGTTTTTACCGCTCGGTGGCACCGGCGAAATCGGTATGAACATGAACCTCTATGGCCATGACGGCGAGTGGTTGATGGTCGATTGCGGCGTTACCTTTGAAAAAGCCCGCTACGACGCCGAAACCGGCAAACGCATCAAACGCCCCGATGTACAAATGGCGGACCCGGCGTTTATCGCTGAACAAGCCGACCGACTTTGCGGGCTGGTGATTACCCACGCCCATGAAGATCATGTTGGTGCTGTGCCTTATCTATGGCCACGACTCAAATGCCCGGTATACACCACTAAATTTACTGCGATGGTGCTGCGCCGCAAGTTGGCGGAGTTCAACCTGACCGACGAAGTGCCAATCCATATTATCGATCCCGACGCGACGAACAATGAGTCACTAGCGATTGGGCCGTTCAATCTTAAATGGGTGCCGTTAACCCACTCCATTCCAGAACCCTATGCACTGTACATCACCACAGTAGTAGGTAGCGTATTCCATACCGCCGACTGGAAGCTCGACCCTCGCCCGGTAATCGGCAAACCTTATCGGCCGGAGCATTACCAAGCCGTTGGAGAAATCGGCGTGACCGCGATGGTCTGCGATTCAACCAACGCCACTGAACTCGGCCACTCCCGCTCTGAAGGTGCGCTGTTTACCGGTCTGGCCGACCATGTATTTGCTGCCCAGGGTCGCGTAGTTATCGCCTGTTTTGGCAGCAATGTTGCTCGCTTGCAAACCATTGCCAGAGTGGCCGAGGCTACCGGTCGTTACTTCGGTGTTATTGGCCGCTCTATGCAAAATATGAGCGACTGTGCCAAAGCCTGCCACGTTGTAGACGACACCTTTCGCCCCATCGACGCCCGCCATTTGGGCTTTTTACCGCGCCACGAAGTACTCGGAGTAGCGACCGGTAGCCAGGGTGAACCACGTGCTGCCTTGCGCCGACTCGCCACCGGCCGCCACCCGGCGATGGAGCTGGAGGAAGGTGATACGGTTATTTTCAGCTCTAAGGTCATTCCCGGTAACGAGCCGGATTTCGAATTGCTGATCGAATTACTGACTTCGATGAAAGTACACGTCATCACCGATGCCAGCAGCGAAAAACCGATTCACGCCAGTGGTCACCCGGCTAGCAAAGAGTTGGCACAAATGTACGACTGGATAAAACCCCAACACGCGATTCCAGTGCACGGCGAACACCGACATATGCTTGCTAATGCCAATATCGCTAAAAAAAGTGGCGTGCCAAGGCAGACCGTTGGCAAGAACGGTGATTTGTATTTTATCGCCCCTTACCCCGGCATCCGCCGCAATGCAGTGGCGACCGGCCGCTTGGGTTGGCAACATCAGCAGCTGGTATCAATGACAGAATTCGACGACAACAGCAGTAAAGGGCAAAGGAACGACTATGGCCGAACCGTTTAAGAACTTATTCAACCCCACGATGATCGGCCAGATGGGCGACCACATCGCCAGCCACTACGCAGAATTCGACCGGACGGAATTCCTGCAGCTAGCTTGTGAAGGGCTGGATGAACTGGAGCTGAAAGCTCGTTCAAACCAAATTCGCGACGCGTTGATTACCACGCTACCGAACAACTTTAA
>CAJQNE010000457.1 GCA_905479545.1 uncultured Gammaproteobacteria bacterium
CAGGAAGAAGCCGCTGAACTGGCCATTGCCAGTAGCAGCGCCGTTTACTGAGACACTGTTATATTGTCCGGAGAATTGGGGGTTGTTCAGCTGCGTTGTACCGGTCGCTTGCCAGTTTTCGCCAGCAATACCTAGTGTCAGGCTGGAATCAACCGTCTGGGCCGTGAAGTTCGCGTCCAGTGTCGCTGAGCCGAGGAAGCCAGTCTGACCGACGTTGTCCGTCGGGTTGGTGTTGCCAATGAGCTGATAGCTGGCCGTGCCCGTTTGAGGCAACGACGGTGCCTGGTTGGTGAGTGGTGACGTTATCCAGTGCAGTGACTGATTCTGTAAATTCTGCCCGGTGGTACTGCCCCCGACAGTGACGTTGGCGACGCCATCGGACCAGCGCCCCCACCGCAGTCCGGTATTGATATCCCGGCCGGTGTTAACGACCGAGGCCGAGCCCAGCTCGAACACTGCATTCTGAGGGCCATTCGCGGTGTCTACTGCGCCCTCAAAGCGCACTAACGAGCCATTATTATCAACCGACGACTGCACGGTATTGTTCACGGCATCGATCGTTGTTGTCGGTTCGCCGGAAAAATCGTTCGGGCCGTAACTCCAGGTAATACTGCGTTCCAATAGCGCCTCATCACCGCCGCCGGTAAGCACATTCACCGCGCCGTTTTCGGCCGTCAGAGGTCGGTCAGGATCCGGCACATCGCCGTTACCGGGCGACTCACTCGGATCGGCGGGCGCGTCGCTGCTGGCAGGTCGGCGACGTAGGTTGTCGCGGGTTAGCGGCACCCGCGCGGTATCGTCGCCGCTGCCGCCCCGACTTCCCGGGGGTGGTGGGTCATCGCGTAAAACCAGAGAAGGCCTGGCCAATAGCCGCGGTGCAGCCTCTAAGGTGGCGACAAATACAAACTCGCCGGCGGATATCTCGATTTGTCCGCCTTCGCTTTCGACCCAGACGCGGCCTTCATAGACCCCGACATACAAACCCGGGCCGCGGTAGCTATCGACCGCGCCGGTGGGAAGTTCGTTAGCACAACTAGCAGTGCATAGCCGCACCTGATAGTGAGTACCCCGAATACCCATGGTCGCTACCGGTGTTTTCACCCGGTAGTTCTGTGGGTCGCGGTTTGCAGCGTCACCGGTAATGGTCCGGAAACCGCCCTTGAGCAAGTTCAGTACAGCAGTGTTCTTATCCTGGTTAGTGGCGGCAACTACTGCGGTTTCTGTCGCTGCGGCTGTTACAGCATAGTTTTCAATGCGGAACTCTGAGTCGGGCCGGATGGCAATTTTGCCGCCATCAATCATCCGCAACTGCACCCGACCGGTATCGCCGGTCACTACCGTGTCACCGTTATCGACCGGATTTTTTTTCACCAGCTGCCGGTCCGGGGTTTGCTCCATATGAGCGCTGCCGAAAACAAACGCGACGGTGCCGACATTAGCAGCGGCACTACTCGCCCACAGCGCCGTCGCTATTAGTGTCAGTTTTGTAACCGGGTGAATCGTCATTACTGTCATCATCGCCATGCCCTCAGTCAAACTGCCGACGCAGCGTTAGCATCGCCCATACACGTTCGTAGTCGAACAGTTCGACGGTCGAGTCGTTGTTCAACAATAATATTTCCGGCGTTAGCCGCCACTGCTCTGCCAGCCAGTTCTCCAGCACCCAGGCCAGCGACAAAAACTGCTGGGCGTCCTGACGCCGCTCAGGGCTGGTAGCGCCACCAAACCGACCGTGATAATTCGAGTTCAGGAAGGAGCCGGTAATAAACAGGCGGCCGTTGCCGAGCCCGCGAGAATACTGCCCCCGCGCACCAGCGATATTCCTGCCATAGGGTGAACCGGATTGCCGGGCGTCGTCGCGACCAAGCAGTGCGGTGAAAGCCACTGCCGGCCGACCGGCACCCGCCCAGGCAAAACTAAAGCCCGGGCTCAGCAGCTGTTGGTCGATATCCAGAATGCCGAGTTCATCGGCGAATTCGACCCGTCCGGCCTGGTAGCCGATGCGCAAACGCCACTGATCGCCGAGCAGTCGTTCAGCAGTTACCGAGCCGTGGCGGGCAAAATGGTTGAATTCGCTGTCGAAAGTCTGGTGCCGGGCAGTAGCCAGCGTCGTTATCCGCCATTGCTGGCGACGGTAGCCTAAACCCAGTAACGCGGCGGCAGAGTTACCGCTGACAAATTCTGCCTCGGTAAAATCGATAATTTTGCCGCTGGCACCAGCCAAGGCTTGCCAGCGGGCGCTTATCGGCAGGCTGGCGTTAATACCGGCACCAAATTCGCGTCGCGCAGAAGCGGTGCGGCGGGCGTTCGGGTCTAGGGTAAAGGGCCCGACGGTCCGGGCGTCGGTACCGGCAGTGGCATTAGAGTCGGCACCAATACCCGCTTCAACGTAGCCGGTTATTGAGCGCCGTTGATGGCGGGTTTGACGCTGAATAGCCTGCAGGTACCGGTCGATGACTTCTTTGGCGGCTTCCGGCGGTTGTTGGGACTTCAGTTCGGTAAAGATATACTCCGCGTGCTGATAATCACCGCGCTCGTATAGTGCCCGACCAAGTTCCAAACGGGCACCGAGGAAGCTTGGTTGCTCGGTCACCACTCGCTGCAGTGCAAACACGGCGTCGCCGGGGCGGCCACTGTCCAGTGCAGCAACACCGATGGTGTAATCGAAGCTGGAATCGCCCAACGCCCGCGCTTCATACGGCAGCAGCAACTGATAAGCCGCTTCATTATTACCGCGGCCCATCAGCTGCCGGGCTTGGGCTATTGCAGCCGCGACATCAGCGACACTCTGTTCTGTGACCTGCGGCGTGGCCGGAGACTGTCCACTGCGATCCACCAGCACCTCCGC
>CAJQNE010000458.1 GCA_905479545.1 uncultured Gammaproteobacteria bacterium
GCTAATCGGGGTTATTTGGTCAGCGATCAATGTCACCGCCGTTTCGTTAGACCGGATAACACCCACTCCGACAAAAAAGCGCGGCTCGTCGCCAATACCGGGTGGGCCAAACGCTGATATATCTAAATCTGCCAGCGGAATACCGGCCAGCGTAGTAGTGGTCGATGCGGTGATAAGCGTTTGCTGGAAAACCGGCGTAGGTGGCATCGTCGGCGCGGCACCGGGCAAGGAAAACTCTACTGGCTCTATTTCAGCAGTATCCGGATCGCCATCTAAGGTGAAGGTATAGCGATCATCAGCTGAGGGGTCACCCAATGGCATATCGGTTAACTGATCGAATGCACTGCCGGTTACCGGTGCCGCATTGGCTTCGAACTGCGTGACGCAGGCCACCGGAATGGCCGCCAGATCCGGCATCGGGCTATCGGCTACGGTGCCTAACTTACTGCGGAACCAGTCCGCGATTAACACCCGCGTTTGCAGCTCCACACCATCGCAGAATACCGTTTCGTCGATATAGATAATCTGCGGAGCTTCGGTGCCCGGTGTTTCCATGTCCTTATACGACGCGCTTTGTGAGCTCGGCAGAATGTGGCCCTCGGTTTGCACTAACATCCGCACGTCAGAACCGGGGTTCTCCTGCTGGTAACAGAGCGCCAGGTCATAAGCCTCGTTGAGGCCAAATAAGGTATCGCGCTGGCCCTGAATCACGAATACGTCCGGCCCCGGATCGGCATCCGGCGTGGCAATGCTTTCCGATCCGGGAATCACTCCCATGCCGAGCATCGGATCGAGATTGTCATCACCGTCACTGAGTAAAGTATCGTCGCCCAGGCCTTCACAATAGCTCCGCACGCTGCGGGCGCGGAAACCATTTAGCGTAGCTGTCGAAACCATATCCGCTACCACTTCACCGGCCACAGTGCCGAGAAAGCCGTTTAGCGGTGGCGTCGTGCCACCGAGGTTGGTCGCGGCACTCAGGAATACGAACCAGCCACTCTTGGGTACATCATTCGGCACCAAAGAGAAGCCAATGTCGTACCAGGTCGTCACTGGCACCATGGCATCAATACGCGTATCAGCGACCCGACCAGGTGCAAGTGACCGGACGACTTTATCGACACTACTGCCAATGGTTTGCCAGCCACCGCCGTAGGATAAACCGATGCTCCCCAGCACCGGATCGCCCGCTTCATCTTCAGCAAACGCCGCATCAGCATCGACAGGCGGCGGGGTAAATTCGCTGTCATTACCGTTCACCGGGTCAACACTAAAACCATCGCGCAGATTAGTAACAATCCAGTCCATCACTACCGTGGCATCACGGCCTTCACGTTCGGGATTCATCACATCAATACAACCGGGATCACCGGCCATGGTGCAAGCATCGTTAGTACTTTGCGCCGTCGGCCCCCACTGGCCACTGGCGCGGAAACCACGCTGGTCGTAGGTCACTACCCAATAGCCTTCGTGCCACAGTTCCAGCAGTGATTGCGCGGTAACGCGAAAGCGCATAAAGGCGTTAGGATTTTCCAGCGAGCCAAAGCGCGACTCGCCAAACCCGTGGGCATGCAACAGCACCGGTGGGCGCGATGCGCCGTTATCCGCGGGCACGAACACGGTAACACCAATGGTATGGCCATCGAACGAGTTGACGAGCACATCAAAGCAGTAGGGCCTGCCGGCCATTTCGCGGGCGTCCTGCTCGGCTTCGCAAGGCCGGAACTGCATTTGTGTTGCCTGGTTAAAGTCGTTGACGGTAACCGTCACAGTCGCCGTTGCTGTCGTCGTACCATCAGTGATGCTGTAGTCGAACTCCTCGCTACCAACAAAGTTAATTGCTGGCTCATAAACCACGGTTAAGCCGTCATCGCTAACTTCGACCGTGCCGCCACTATCGGGCACCGTTACAGTGGTAATCGTTAACTCGTTCTCGGCATCACTATCGTTGCCGAGCACATCAAAAGTGTTCGCCGGGCTGTTTTTATTGATCGCAAAGGTGTTATCGGCAGCTACCGGCGCGGTGTTTTCGCCCGCCGCTACAATATTAATGCTGACCTGAGCCGTGGCAGTACCACCCTCCCGGTTCTCTACCGTATAGCTGAAAGTTTCTGCCGGCTCACCCGACTCGCCGGCCGCAGGTTGATAAGAAATACGGTCGCCATCTGCGGTGCTGACAATACTAGCGGTACCACCACGGGTGGGTGCGGTGACGCTACCGGGTTGGATTGTCAGACTGGCATCATCAATATTTGAGCTATCGTTGGCCAATACATCAAGTTCGCTGGCATCACTCTCGGCTGGCACATTAAATTCATCGGCCGCAGCAGTCGGCGTGGTGGGTGGTGCAATCGTCACCGAAACCTCAGCGGTGGCGGTGCCGCCATCGCTGTTTCGTACGCTGTAACTGAACGTTTCGGCCGGAGCCCCGGAAACACCTGTTTGCGGCTGATAAGAAATCTGGTCGCCATCAGCGGTACTGACGATAGTAGCGGTGCCGCCGCGGCTGGGGGCAGTGACGCTGCCCGGCACAATGGTTAGCGCTGTATCAGCAATATTGGAACTGTCGTTAGCCAGTACATCAATCTGCACCGGCTCACTGTTCGCTGCCACCATCGCGCTGTCATCATTAGCTGTTGGTGCTGTGACCGGCTCGGCGCCGATAGTAACGGTAACGGTGGCCGTTGCTGTACCGCCGTTAGCGGAGGTAATCGTGTAAGAAAATGACTCGTTGGTTGCACTTACGCCGCTAGCGGGTTGGTAATCAACCGCCAGCCCGTCAGCAGCTACCGCTGCTGTTCCGCCATTGCTGGTAGCGGAAACACTAACAACCGAAAGTGCACTGTTATCGCTGCTACTGTCGTTGCTTAAAACCGCTAACCGTTGTGACCCGCTATTAGCGGCTGCGCTAAAGGCATCGGCCCTTGCCGTCACTGTTGTCGCCGGCTGGTCGGCATCCCCCGGGCTGGTTTGCCCGCCGCCGCAGGCTGCGAGCAACATGGTCAAAAACAAACCGATAGTCAATAATCGGCCTGGCCCACTGGTCGTGGGGTCGATGGAAAGAGTGGTCATGAAATTCTCCGGACTCGCAATGCTTAGTTTTATAGCTATTAAGCTGCCGCAATGAACCAACGGTTTCGACAGGTTCGTAGCGCCACCCGCCAGATGCATGAATCTCATGCCCTGCCGGTGTGGGCTAATAGTACCACTAACCAGTTCGCTACTAACCACTACCTTCGTAGCAGCGGAATGACGGGCGGACGCTAAATTTGCCGAAATTTTTTCTTGCGGCTGTCAACCGAATGAATAGTGCTGCGTTATTAGTAATACCACCCTGAAAAACAGGGCCGGTTTTACTTTGCCGAGGAGGCAGTTATGAAAAAGTTACTCCGCACCATTGCAGTGCCCGCCATAGCAGCGCTGTCGCTGGTTGCCACGCCGGCGAATGCCGGTGGCCTGAAAGATTTAATTGAAGATTTACTGCCACCAGCACCGCACGAGGTGCTGAATATTCTGCTGAATGGTGGCCATCATCACGACTCGCACAGAGATGATCGGAACTCGCACCATGACCACCGTCGCGACGCACGCTATGACCGTATTCATCAACGGCGTGACAATCGCAGGGATCGCCGTGACAACCGCTACGACCGACGCGATGCCCGCCATGATCGCCGCGATTACCGCCAACACCGTCGTGATGTGCGACATGACCGGCGCGCTGACTATGATCGTCGGCACGGCTGGAAAAATGGCCGCAAACATTAAAATTCCGTGCTCGTGTCAACCGAATTGGCACTGAGACGTTATAAGTAATACCACCCTGGTAAACAGGGCAAGTTTTACTTTGCCGAGGAGGCAATTATGAACAAGTTATTCCGAACCCTTACCGTGCCAGCGATAGCAGCACTAGCTTTAGTCGCCAGCCCGGCCAACGCCGGCCTGAAAGATATTCTGCCGCCGCCACCGCATGAAGTGCTGAATAAGATACTGGGTGGCGATAATCATAAAGAGCACCGCCACGACCGCAGGCATAACGACCACGTTTCTCACCGCGACTACCGACATGAAAACCGTCGTGACAACAGGCGCGACCGCCGTGATGATCGTCGCGATAGACGCCACGACCGCAAGCATGACCGTCACGCTCACCGGCACAACAAAATCGACCGCAGCCACGGCTGGCGTCACGACCGTCCGCGCGGCAATTGGTATAGCGACAAACACGATCGCAAGCACGCCCGTGAACACCGTAGAAATGACCGCCACCGGGGCAAACGTCACGCAACCAGTCATTACCGCAGCTACTACAACACGGCATACCATCGTCGCCACTACAGCCGTTGTGACTACAACCGGCCACATCACCACGACCGTCGGGGCAAGTTAGTAGTAGGTTTATATCTGAACTCAGGCTTATCACTGCACGGTGGAAACGGTGGCTTTAGCTTTTCATATCGCCACTAGTAGCCCACACTTGGAAACTCACACGGCGAGTGGGTGTTGTACCGGCTCGCCCCGTGCCATCAGCTTACGGACTATTTTTTGCCTACAACCCAATCCGCCGCGATTCCCTCTAATGACGAGATCGAACCGCAAGCGACAACCGCTGAAGCACCTACCACGCTCGACGGATTTTTCCGCAGCGCCCAGGCACGAGCCTTTCGGCGAGCGGAAATTGCTAGCGGAAACCCGGCCGACGCAATGGATATAGTGCAGGACGCTATGTTGAAGCTAACGGAAAAATACGCCAATGCTGCACCGACTGACTGGCCGCCACTGTTTTATCGCATTGTGCAAAACAGCATTCGCGATTGGCACCGGCGGCAGACTCTGCGCAGCGGCTGGCTTTGGCTTAGTGGCGACGCCCGCGATACTGAGTTGGATAATGCCGCTGGCAGACAACAGCCGGAGCATTCAGCTAAAACTGACGCGGCGATGAAAGTATTGGAACAGGCACTACAGGATTTGCCACTGCGCCAACAACAGGTATTCTTATTACGTAACTGGGAAGGTTTGAGCGTTAACGAAACGGCTGCAGCCATGGGCTGCTCCGACGGCTCAGTAAAAACTCACTACAGCCGTGCCATACACAAATTACGCGAGCAACTTGGCCCGCACTGGCCTTAGGAGGTGTCGATTATGAACAATCAAATGAATGACCAAATTAATGACAATCGCCGCGCCTTTGAGCAACAAAGTAAAACCATGCTCGACGCCGACCTCCAGCAGCGACAAGCCCTGATCGATGCCAATATCGACCGCGCTCGCCGCTTACGCGCTGCGGAAGTTGCCAAACCACGACGTTCGTGGCGCCCAGCCTATGGACTGGCCGCCGCCGGGCTTGCCGTCGCCATTGCCCTGCCAATGTATTTATCACCACCCACTACAGCACCGGGCACCGAACAATTGGCGATTAACGATGCCGAGCTGCTGAATGATCTGGACTTAGCCCTCTGGCTGGCTGATCTCGATAGCAGCCAATTACCCGGCGGAACACCATAATGTCTCAACGACCAACACAAGGCCTCCGCCGCTCGATACTGGCGTTGGCTGCGACTGCGGCAATAGCAGTCGCTACCCCGGCTACCGCCGCAACGCCATGGCGAGCACTCGACTCGCAGCAACAAAAAGTATTGCAAAGCTGGCAGCCACGCTGGGCAAGCCTGAAGGGTTCTCAGCAGGACAAGCTCGCGGCCCACGCTGCTCGCTGGGCCGACCTCAGCCCTGCGCAACGCAAGAAGCTTAGGTCCAGTTGGAAGAAATTCCAGTCGCTCACGCCGCAACAAAAGCAGGATTTACGGCAAAAATGGCAGCAACAGCGTTAGAACGCAGCGCTGCCCCGCTACCGGAAGCAATAACCAGCGGTCGCCGGTACATGAGCTAAAAACTATAAATTGCCCAGTGCGTAATCATAGCCGCGCCAGTAAGTACTCCTGCAAAACGACAGCATTATTGTGCTCTTTATCTTTGGCGGCATAAATCAGCGTAACCCGGCCCTTTTCAACTTGTTCCAGTAACTTGTTGACCACTTCGGCATTAGCATCGAGCTCTTGCCCATAGCGTTTTCTGAACTCATCCCAACGCTCAACATCGTGATCAAACCACTGCCGTAGTTCGTCGCTGGGGGCAATCTCTTTTAACCAACCATCGAGTTGCAGGTCCTTTTTTGCGACGCCTCGCGGCCATAGCCGGTCAACCAGTATGCGTTGGCCATCGGTTTTACCGGGCTCATCGTAGGCACGCCGCAGCCAAATATTCGTCATCGTTTGCCCGCTTTTTACTGAACTTCGCAACCCCTCGGTAGCGCCAGCGTTCTGCGAATAATCTATAGAATAACCATCATCACTCAACTCAAACTCGTGAGCGAAACACGGTGGCGATGAAAAACCTTTGGGACGACCGTCACCCGATGCCATTTGCATTGCTCCTCGCTGAACTGGCAAAACAATGTCGCACAAAAAAACCCAAGAGCTCAGAAAAGCCTCCGGGGTTTTAGAGTACTACCAGACTAGCGTTAACGCCATCGCCGACGGCTGCCGAAAGCCGTTGGATTAGCCCGCAGTAAAATCAATCGTTTTACGTTTTCGAGAAATTAATAAGGTGCCGGAAATCAGCAACAGCATAGTGCCCGGGACTGGCACTAAAGCGGCGGGGGCAAACGTTTGCGCACCTGAAACCGCTCCGCCATTAGCAAATGCCGCATTACTAATCGCAAAGGTATCAGCATCGGTAACCAGCCACATTGCGGCGGTAAAATCAGCCAAACCCGTAATGGCATTGGTGCCCAGAATTGAGGTACCTGAACCACCCGCACGTAGCTGGTAGATGATGTGCTCGGTTACACCCTGGCGCAGAATGAAGTTCGGATCACCATCCGTCCAACTTGGCGGGTTTACCCCGGCGGTAGAACTACCAGTACCGTCAGAGCCCGCGTCAAGAATACTGACGCTCATAAACGGATTACTGGGGTCATTAATAGTGATACGGGTATTTTCTGCATCCGGGTTGCTCGGCGCGGCGGTGTAACGGTACTCGAACGCCAGGTTGCCACTGTTGGTTTGATAGACAAAGCTATCAAACGTGCCGGCCAACCCTTCATTGCCCGCCAGCTGATTCAGCGGCGAAGACAGCCCTGCCAACAACGTTAATGGGCCAGCGGCGGCAGCCAGGGTACTTTGAGTATAACCAACACCCGCTACGCCTTCGGCGCCGTTTACCTGCACATCTCCGGGCATTAACGGCACCGCCGACGCAGTCCCTACCCAACCAGCAGCCACTATTGCTAGTGCACAGCACAACTTCCTGATAACTCTTTCCATTGGGTTCTCCCGCTATTCTCTCGCGATATTATTTACTAATTATTATTGACGTTGTTCTGAGTGATATTCAGCTTACTGCTGAATCACAGCCCAAATCGCAACCAAGAACTTTATGTTGTGGGCTAAACGTAGACCGACACCCCATAAATTGCAACAACGTAGTGTTGCCTTAAAGTTCGTTGTTGCAGAAAAACCGACTCCGCTCCCGCTTATGTTATGCGAATGTCAGTAGAGCTCAGTTCTGAAAATTCCAACCCCGACCTCAAGTGACTCTAATAGCAGCGGGCTATTAGCCTTATATTCCTAGGGCGACAATGCATTGAGCCCGCCCCCCCTGAATGTCTCCGACTTCCGACTCGTAGCTGAATGGTCGAACCCAGCAGCAACAACCCTCAGTAACAAAAATTAACAGTGGTAATGCGGCTCTATTGAGCACTGCTGCCAACTGCCGCCGCATTTCATCGCCTGACATCAACCGCTTGCCGTAAAAACCACCGCTCAGGGTCTGCTGAATGGTCGAGGCAATGTAATCTGTATCCGTGAATAATAAAATAAATATAGCCCAACCACTCGTTGCAGGTTCCACGCTATGATCCACCGCACTCAACCATCACTCCGCCGCTCGCCGGGGTTAAGTACCACAATCTTTACGTTTGGTTTTGCCTTACTGTGTGGCCTAATAATATTGGGCTGTGAAGATAGTGAAGCGCCAGCCATTGAAAGCGTGGGCGACAATACTCCACCAGTGACGCAGCCCCCCGGCGAGTCGACCGATAGTGACCGCGGCGAACAACAGCTTTCGCTTAATGGCTGCGAAACGTCAGGCAACTTACCGCTAGATGGCCTGTTAGGACTTGGCGAATCGCCATCTCCCCGAGCTAATCCAACCGCCGAAATTCTAGCGCTTGATACCAGCGGCGAGGTGGTAGCCGGCGAAGCGCTTTATCAACGGATAAGCGCTGAACTTTCGGGCCTTCGCTCAGCATTTTCGAATCGCACAAACGTAGAAGCCTCACCCTGTTTCCCGAATAGCATCGTTGCAACCCTTGGCGATAGCCGGGAAAGCACTACATTGTTTGATGCTTATAACACCCTGCTTCGCACCCAACTAGCGCTGCTTGGCGACGGCAAAACTGTGGTGGTGAAATTTGATGGTATCTACAACATTAAGACACTGGCAGAACAATACGATGCCTTACCCAATATAGAGTTTGCTACGCCCGACGTGACACGGAGCGATGGCAGCGACATCTGTCTGCAGCGGTCGGCCAACGACAGTCACTTATACATATTCGACCAAGGCAGTGGTGACTGCCCCTCCGGCTGCAAACAACACGTTTTTAGCGGCTTTACGGTTGACGCCGACGGCAATATTGCTGATCTCGGCAGTTTTCAACCGCTAACCGATGCCGTCGAGCCCGACTGGTTTGCTGAAGCTAGTAGCTGCCGCCGTTACCTGTAGTTATTCCACCCGCTGCAGCGGCAGCAGACTCCCTGCCTCAACCGCCACCCGATAAACGCTGGCAATCCGCTCGGCAGTGAGCACCTCACGGGGTTCGCCCGCTGCTACGGGCTTGCCGTGGTTCAACAACAGCAGGCGATCACAAAACCGTGCCGCTAGCGCTAAATCATGCAATACCACCACTGCACTGCCACCACGCTGGCAGTGCTCCCGGAGTAATTCCATACTGTGCAGCTGGTGGTAAATATCCAGGGCGGCGACCGGTTCGTCGGCAAGAATTATTTCGGGCTCACCGGCTAATACCCGAGCCAATTTAGCCCGCAGCAGCTCACCGCCGGAAAGCGTATTCGCTGCCCGTTGTCGCAAGCTACCAAGTTCACAGTGCTGCAGCGCCGTTTCAATCGCCGCCTTATCCGCCGGGCTTAAGCCACGCCATGCAGGCTGGTGCGGCATACGCCCCAGCGCAACCAGGCTTTCTACTGTTAACGGCCAATGCAGCTCGGCATTTTGCTCCAGATAGCCCAGTTGCCGTGCCCGGTCTCTGGCTGCAATTAGCTGTAGTGATTTACCGCCTAAAGTTACCTCACCGGTTGAAGGCTGCGTTAAGCCCGCCAACAATTTCAGCAGCGTGGTTTTACCGGCGCCATTGGGGCCGATAAGGCCGAGCATTTCGCCAGGCCACACTTCAACATCCACCGCAGCTAATAGCGTTTTATCGCTAGCAAGTTGGTAGCCGACGCCGCTCGCTCGCAAGAGGCGACTCATGGCAATGACCGCCGCAGCTTGACGATAAGCAGCAAGAAGAATGGCCCACCTAATAAGGCCGTCACTACGCCTAACTTGGTTT
>CAJQNE010000459.1 GCA_905479545.1 uncultured Gammaproteobacteria bacterium
CGAATGCGATCCATGCCACCGATGGTACTACGTACCACCTCAGCACCCTTGCTAGCGATCGATACCGAGCGGTCGGCAACACCCGCTGATTCAACCGCATTGGCCGACACCTGGTCAATGGTAATCGCCATTTCATTAATGGCCGCCGATGCTGCAGCAATTTCCTGAGCCTGATGTTCAGACAAATCTGTCAATTGCACAACGGTCGATCGAGAGTCATTGGCCGAAGATGATACGTTTTCAGCAGTATCCACAATACGCGCCACTAGCTCGCGGAGCTGGATAATGGCGAAGTTAATCGCGTCCGCAATAGCACCGGTAAAATCTTCTGTTACCGTCACCTCAGCACGTAAATCACCCTCACCCAAACCTTCCAGTTCATTCAGCAGGCGTAAAATCGCCTCCTGATTATCCTGGTTATCACCAGCGGTCACCTTCAGCTGGCTTCTCGTGCTGAGATACGACAGGAAACCTAAAACGGCTAAGCCAAGAATCAACAATATTCCCGCGCCAGCAGCCACTGTGTTGTTGGCGTAGCGGCTACCTCCAGCGCTAACGCTACCCACGCCTTCTGCCAGCAAAGCACTTTGCTCGACTAACAGGGGCGTTCTTTCACGTATATCGATTAGCGCCTGGCGCGCCTCGGCAAGTGCCGGCGCAGCAGAATATATACCGTCTATGGAGTTACTGACGAAGCCAAACCGTTCAGCCGCTGCTGCGATATGTGGTAGGGCACGCTGAGAGGTTATTTTGCTGACGCCAATACGGCCATTGCCTTTTTGCATACCCGTGAGGACATCGCCAAACGTTCTCGCATCCGTATTAAATTGCTCAGCAGCAACGGCCACTTCCTTTGCGTCGCCGGCAAGCATTTTATCGATATTCCTACCTATGCGCTCCATACGCCACTTCTGTGCCTGAACAACGGCAATTTGGTCAGCCGGGGCACCCGCACGCACCAAACTATCAACTATTTTACTCAGATCATCTTGTAATTTAGGCAAGTTTTCATCGAGAGTTCTGGCTACCTCATTGAGAAAGAGGCTTCTCTCCTGACGTTGTAAAACCAAATTAGCGCTGGCTTCAATGCCTGCCCATACCTCGTTAAAACGATTTGCCTGATCGGCGCCAAGATTGAGCGACTGACGCAGGCCTATAACGCTATCGATGGCGGCACGCAACTGTGTGAAGGCCTCCGCATTGCCATCTGCCGCAGCGCCCGACAAGTCTGCAATACGATAAGCCAGCACCCTGACCTCTGAAGCCGCCTGTAAACTTGAACTCTCCCTTTCAACACGAGAGGAAAAATTGACAAAAAAGAAGCCCAAGTAAAGGACCAGCACTATCATGACGACAACAAGCCCGATGACTGGCAGACTGGTTTTCGGCTTTCCGTGAATCATTTTCTAACTCCTGAGTAACTTCAATTATTACTTGTCAACTCGATAGCATCACGTCGATGAAAGGGCAACGTCTTGAAATAGAGGGTTTTCGATAAGCGCATCGGGGTCCAACAACAAGTTGCGAGCACCGTCATCTGCTCGATAAAAACCCTGCACAAAGGGTCTTAGAGCTGTACTAAGGTCTTGGTTATCAGCTTCGTGAGCATCGACGTTGAAATGCTTCATACCATTAATTGCATCGACAACAAGGCCGACGAAAGTGTCCTGTCTATCCAGCACCACGATGCGCTGGAATCTGTATGCAACCGATAACTGCCCACCGAGAAACTGTGCAAAATCGATCACCGGTAGCAACTTGCCGCGTAGGTTCGACACACCGATAACCCAGGGCTTGACCCCGGGCAGCGATGTGCAATCCTGAATTTCAATCAACTCAGCCACCTGATCGAGCGGCACCACCCAGTCATGACCCAGCACAGAAAAGCAAATCAACGGCGTAAGTGGCACATAATCTATTTGTGCCGGCAACGGCCTTGAACCAGCGACAAAGCACTGGTTCAGCTTATTCATAACAGGCAATATATTTTCGATGCTCATGACTAAACCAGACTCAGTGGCGAACAAATTCTTCTATCGTCTGAACCAGGTCTTTCTCGACCACTGGCTTGGTTAAATAAGCCCGAGCACCCTGGCGGGAACCCCAAACTCGATCCGTTTCCTGATTCTTCATCGTTACCATAATCACGGGGATATGCGCAGTGTCACTGGCCTTGGTCAACTGTCGTGTCGCCTGGAAACCATTTAAACCAGGCATAACAATATCCATTAACACCACATCGGGCTGTTCATCCCTTGCCACTTTGACACCTTCTTCACCCGATTCGGCAGTCAGCACACAGTGGCCATTTTTTTCAAGGATTTCTTTGAGTTTAAAAACCTCAGTCTGCGAATCATCAACTACAAGCACTTTGGCCATAATTTTTCCATCAACCCTGTAAGGGACTATCTGCTGTTTGACGGCTTGCGACAATCCTTTCAAGCACTTCAAATAATTCGTTCTTGCTAAAAGGCTTGGTCAGGTATTCATCCGCACCCACAATACGGCCCTTGGCTTTATCAAACAAACCATCTTTGCTCGATAGCATAATAACCGGCGTATGCTTAAATTCATTGTTGTTTTTTATAAGGGCGCAGGTTTGGTAGCCATCAAGGCGAGGCATCATGATGTCGACGAAGATAACATCCGGAACCACATCGACAATTTTTGCCAACGAATCAAAGCCATCAATGGCCGTCACGACCTCACAACCCGCCTTGGATAGTATCGTCTCAGCCGTGCGTCTTATCGTGTTACTGTCGTCTACAATCATTACTTTTAACGCTGTAAGATTAACCGACATGCCTCTTCCTTCCCCAGTTGTCTAACAACAAATTTATAAGTGTATTTTGAAGCCGATTTTTTAACACAATAAATCCTCATAAGCCATCGGCTCAAATCTTCTAAACCTATTTGCTAGACAGGCTTCGCAAATAAAAGGGCTTGTCAGCACCCTTCAGCATCCTTTATAAGCTATGGCCCTACAACGCGAATCGGCAGCGAACCTATGAATATTTCTCTTGGCGTGGTTATGGATCCCATTCACGGGATTAATGTCAAAAAAGACACAACCTTGGCATTACTGCTAGCGGCACAGGCTCAGGGCTGGTCACTTTTTTATATGGAAATGGGTGACCTCGCTCTCGTCAACGGTGCTGCTACCGCCAGGCAATGCTCTCTCAAAGTGTACGACGACCCCGAGCACTGGTTCGACCTCGGTGAGCCCGTCGACCGGCCCATGGCTGAACTAGACTGTATTTTAATGCGCAAAGATCCACCCTTCGATAGTGAATTTATTTACGCCACCTATATCCTAGACGCCGCCGAGCGAGAAGGCACTCTCGTCGTCAATAAGCCTCAGAGCCTACGAGACTGTAACGAGAAGATATTTGCCACTCAGTTTCCCCAGTGCACACCACCCCTGCTGGTAAGCCGTGACCCTCGGCGATTGCGCGCTTTTCATCAACAACACGGTGACGTGATTTACAAACCCCTTGACGGCATGGGGGGCACCGGCATTTTCCACGCTCGCCAGGACGACCCCAATGTCAGTGTGATTATCGAAACCCTCACCGAGCTGGGCACTCGTACCATAATGGTGCAACGCTA
>CAJQNE010000460.1 GCA_905479545.1 uncultured Gammaproteobacteria bacterium
ATCAGGACCTTAATGGCCTGTAATACGCTAGTTTCTTTGCGGAAAGTGATAATGGAGCGCGCCATATAATCGCGCACTTTAATGGCTCTAAGGCTCATACTGGCTCCCGTTTTGAGATTTATTAGTTAGCCTTATTGGCAGACTGTTACAGCTTAACCCTCTGCCTCTGCTTTTGCCAAGGCTTCCAGGCGAAGTTTTTTCAATTCACAAGGGTCATCGCAGCCACAAGAGCCTTCCAGACCTTTTATATTGTTAATGCCACCGCAGCTGCCTTTAATAGGCTTGCCGCCTAACAACACGCCAGCAGCCATGCCAGTCAGCGCTAGGGCGAATACAACAGCAGAAATCAGAAACATTGCCATCAGAGGCTCCGGAGGTTTAGAGAGTGCAAAAAGTATGAGTCATTCTAACCTGTTTGTCGGTCAGGAAAAAATATTCACGGAGTGAGTGTGCCGAGTTGCATCAGTTGGCTGCGGCTTTCGGTAAAGCCGTCACCATCTTTAATCAACATGAGAACGGCGAGTTTTTGCTGGTTTGCTAGCGCCAAACCGCGCTCCGGACCAAGCACCATCAGGGTGGTCGCCCAGCCGTCAGCCATCATGGTGCTGCTATGCACTACTGACACCGATGCGAGCTTATGGGTGATTGGTCTGCCTGTATTCGGGTCGATGGTGTGCGAAAACCGACGGCCGTTTTGTTCGAAATAGTTGCGATAGTCACCGGAGGTAGCGACAGCCTTGCCGTCCAAATCAATGATATTGCTGGCAATTCTTTCTCCAGCGACTGGTTTTTCAATACCGATGCGCCAAGGTGTGCCGCGTGGGTTCTTGCCGCGACCGCGCAGTTCACCACCAATTTCGGCGAGATAGTTGGTTACTCCGTGTTGCTCAACAACCTTGCCGATTTCATCGACTCCGTAACCTTTAGCGATTGCCGAAAGGTCGATATAAAGCTCTGGGTTGAGTTTTTGCAGTGCAGGTGGCTCACGCTGCACTTGCAGCTTGTTGTAGCCGATAACGGCTTTAGCTGAGGTAATGGCCGCTGCGCTAGGTATTTCGTCTGGACGATGATCGGGTCCAAAGCCCCAGAGGTTCACCAACGGGCCGACAGTGGGATCAAATTGCCCGTCACTGAGTTTAGCCAGCTGCTGCGCTGCGCTGACCACTGTCACGAGCTCGGCTGGAACAAGCTGCCAATCTGTGGAACGCGATTGGTTGAATTTTGAAATCGCCGATTGTGGGTCGTAAGTCGACATTTGCTGGTTGATTGATACCAGCCGGGCTTCGATAGCTTGTTGTAATGCTTTAGGGCCGTTTTTAGTAGGGCCTGCTAGCTTAACTGACCAGGTGGTGCCCATGGTTGAGCCCTGCAACGTTAGGTCTTTAGCTTGGTCGCCACAAGCGCTTAGCAACGTCATCATGGCTAAGATCAAGTAAGTTGGCAGTATAGAAGTGGGGCGCATTAAAACGGTCGTCCGGATGGCTTGAATTCGAATACTGATAATGATTTTTCAGGCGTTTAAACCAAAACTGCCGGGCTAAGCCCGGCAGTTTTGTGGTTCAGCAGAAATTATCCGCCGAAGTCGTCGAGCATAATGTTGTCTCGTTCAACACCGAGATCTTCCAGCATGCTGATGACTGCCGCGTTCATCACCGGTGGTCCACAGAGGTAATACTCGCAGTCTTCAGGAGCAGTGTGATCCTTCAGGTAGTTTTCCATGAGCACCTGGTGAATAAAGCCCTTGTGGCCATCCCAGTCGTCGCCTTCTTGAGGGTCGGAGAGGGCTACATGCCAGTCAAAGTTGTCATTCTCCTTGGCGAGCATGTCAAAGTCTTCGATATAGAACATTTCGCGCTTGGAACGTGCTCCGTACCAAAAACTCATCTTACGGCTGGACTTCAACCGTCGAAGTTGATCGAAAATATGTGAACGCATAGGTGCCATGCCTGCGCCACCACCAACGAACACCATTTCGTTTTGGGTGTCACGAGCGAAGAATTCGCCAAACGGCCCGGAGATATTTACTTTGTCTCCTGGCGTAAGGTCAAATATATACGACGACATCAGGCCAGGTTCAACGTCCGGGTTATTCGGCGGTGGCGAAGCGATTCGCACGTTAAGCATGATGATGCCTTCTTCCTCGGGGTAGTTAGCCATGGAGTAGGCGCGAATAACGCTTTCCTTGGCTGACGACTGATAACGCCAGAGGTTAAATTTGTCCCAGTCTTCGTGGTATTCCTTGTCGACAACAAAGTTTTTGTATTCGACAGTGCCCGCCGGACGTTCGATTTGGATATAACCACCGGCGCGGAAGGGGACACTTTCGCCAGCAGGTAGCTGAATAACCAGCTCCTTAATAAAGGTCGCAACGTTGTCGTTTGATTTAACGGTGCATTCCCACTGCTTCACGCCGAATACTTCTTCCGGCACAGTGATTTTCATATCCTGCTTGCAGGTTACCTGGCAAGAAAGGCGGTCACCTGCTTTAGCCTGGCGCTTGTTGATATGGGTTTCTTCGGTTGGCAGGATCGAACCGCCACCTTCGAAAATTTGCACACGACACTGGGCACAGGTGCCGCCGCCGCCGCAGGCTGAGCCGACAAATATCTGGCCATCGGCCAAAGCGCCCAGCAATTTGGTTCCTACCGGCGCTTGAACGGTCTTTTCGCCGTTAATCAGGATGTTTACCGTTCCGCTGGCGACTAGCTGGGATTTGGCAAACAGAATTATTGTTACCAACGCCA
>CAJQNE010000461.1 GCA_905479545.1 uncultured Gammaproteobacteria bacterium
GAGGTTTTCCTCGAAGCATTCGAAGGCCCGCTGGATTTATTGCTTTACCTTATCCGGCGGCAGAACCTTGAAATACTCGACATTCCCATTGCTGAAATTACCAAGCAGTACATGGTGTACGTTGAGCTGATGCAAAACGTCCGGTTAGAACTGGCGGGTGAATATTTGGTAATGGCCGCTACGTTGGCCGAAATTAAGAGCCGGATGTTGCTGCCGCGAAGTAGTGAATCGGAAGACGGCGACGAATCTGACCCACGCGCCGAGCTAATTCGCCGCCTGCAAGAATATGAGCGGTTTAAGAAGGCCGCTGAAGATATTGAAGAAATGCCCCGTATGGAGCGGGACCTGGCTCAGGCCGGTGCCGAGCTGGTAGAGCGGGTGGTTAACGCTGAGCCACCGGATGTCGACCTGCGTGAGCTGATGTTGGCGTTCGCTTCGGTATTGAAGCGTGTGGACCTGAATACCAGCCACCATATTTCGACCGAGAAATTGTCGGTGCGTGAGCGAATGACGGGTGTGCTCGACAGGCTTTCCTCACTCGGCTTTGTAACGCTAAGTGACCTTTTTACGGTGGAAGAGGGCCGGGCAGGGGTGGTGGTGTCTTTCTTAGCGATTCTTGAGTTAGTTAAAGAAAAGCTGGTAGTGCTGGTGCAAGCTGAAGACTATGGCGAGATTCACGTTCGTCGCCGTGAAGAGCTGGCGCCTGAGTAAGTGACCGGGAATACGCACAAGAAATAAGCGGCAGCAATTTGAGTCGCCGTGTTGTCACTTCAGCCAGGTTTGACCCGATAAAGCTTGGGGTTACCGCCAGTTTCTAGCAGCTGCGTTGTGTTGCTGCCGGAAAGACACAGTGTGCGGGTGTCGGTTCACCGTTTGAGAGGCTGTGAACGGTGTGGGCATTTTTAGTGCCGGTGGTCAGGCTATTCGTTGCATCAGCGGAAAACGATGCTGTAATCCAAAGTGCCAGCAGAACCCCTGACAGCACGCTGGAAAATAGCAAGATTGGCAGGCGGATTTCGGCCGCCTGTTGCTTTGGGTAATTGCGTTGTGCAGATTGGTTTAGCATTTTTTTCCCGTCATCGGTCCATTTTAAAGCCAACGTCTAGCTAGGTAGTTCTGTGACTTATTCTGCATTTTCAGTGCAGAAAATAAGCCTCAGAAAGCTGGCCCTGGTTGCAATTCGTCGCATTCCCTTAAAAATATGTAGCCGTTGTCGGACGCTATTATCAATAACTTGCGCCTGCTTCCTCGACAGCACTGATATAGATAATATGAATGTGTGCGTAATTGCGCAAATGCGTAAATAAAAATAATAGCATTACGTTAAGTCGGTTTTTTTCTGAATAATGTTTAGTATTCGTTGAGGATAATAGGTGTCATTAAAAAGTGGATTTTTACCTTAGCTATTTCCTCGAATATTAAGGCTTTATAGCGGGCGGCTGTCAACGGTCAGTGTTTTCTGGCCCTGATTTCCCGTATTTTTTTACGCGGTAGTAAGTCAGCGCTAAATTAACGGCTTTGAATAAAATGCTGCGCTTTAGTGAGCCGATCTGCGCATTTTTCGGCGCCGAGCAACTCTAAAACGACCGGTATATCAGCGCCTGCGGGCTTGCCTAGCATGGCGATACGGAGCGGCGCGCCGACTTTACCCATTTTCAGCCCCAGGTCCTCAGCGACAGCTAGGATGATGCTTTTGATTGAGTCGCGGTCCCAGCTTGCCAGCGTCGCGAAGCGGTTCTGTAGCTCGGCGAGTACCGGCAAAGAATCACTGGTTAACTGCTTGGCCGCTGCTTTCTCATCATAGGTAGTAAGTTCCTCATAATAAGGCCGTATTGCGTCAACCAGCTCAATCAGGGTGTTGGCTTTTTGTCGGTGTTCATCAAGTGCTTTGTCGACGCCTGGAAGGTTGGCTAATCCAGCGCGCTCCAGATGCCATTGGCTGCCGGCTACCAGCTCATCGAGCGGTAGGGTTTGAATGTACTGCTGATTCAACCAGAGTAGTTTTTCGGCGTTAAACGTCGATGGCGCTTTATTTACGTCGCTGGCATCGAACAGCTCAATCATTTGTTTAACGTTGAAGACTTCCTGGTCACCATGCGACCAGCCCAAGCGCACCAGATAGTTGAGCAGCGCTTGCGGCAGATAGCCGTCATCGCGATATTGCATCACGCTCACAGCGCCGTGGCGCTTCGAAAGCCGGGCGCCGTCGCTGCCGAGAATCATCGGTGCATGGGCAAACTGCGGTGCAGTACCGCCTAGTGCAGCAACAATATTAATTTGCCGGGGAGTGTTGTTGATATGGTCGTCGCCGCGCAGCACATGGGTCATGCCCATATCCAAATCGTCCACCACTACAGTGAGGTTGTAAGTCGGTGTGCCATCGGAGCGAGCGATGACCAGGTCGTCGAGTTCCGCATTGTCTATCGATATCGGGCCACGGACGGCATCGTCCCAACTGACAGTGCCGGTCATCGGGCTACGAAAGCGCACGACAGGTTTTACGCCCGCCGGCGGCGTACCGGTAAAGTCCCGATATTTGCCGTTGTAACGAGGTTTTTCACCTTTAGCACGAGCTTCTTCGCGCATGGCTTCTACTTCTTCAGCGCTGCAGTAGCAGTGATAGGCGTTACCGTCGGCCAGTAACTTATCGATCACCTCTTTATAACGGTCGAAGCGTTGTGTTTGGTAGTACGGACCTTCGTCGTAGTCGAGCCCCAGCCACTCCATTCCTTGCAAGATAGCTTGTACCGACTCTTCGGTTGAGCGTTCGCGGTCGGTATCTTCAATGCGGAGCACGAACTTGCCGTTATTTTTTCGGGCTACCAGCCAGCTAAACAATGCGGTACGGGCACCGCCAATGTGGAGGTATCAGGTGGGGCTAGGGGCAAAACGGCTGCGAACGGTCATGGTCATGTGGGAGATGGACTGTATAAAAAGTGGCGGTAATTTTAGCAGTCTGGGGCCAGAAGTTTTGGTCGCAGTGCCACTCTGTCGAATTTGCTTGGTTCGCATCGCATAACAGCAAGAGTGCTGCCGT
>CAJQNE010000462.1 GCA_905479545.1 uncultured Gammaproteobacteria bacterium
CCCTTAGCCATGCAAGAAACTTGCGCAAATTCATTGTTTCATTGCAAATCAGCAGAAAAGCCTACGCCTGCGCTGTAAACTGCGGCTCACCACCACTTAACGCACAATGCTGCGGAGAAACAAAATGCCAGTTGGCCCTGCAACATGTTCCGATCTACTCCCTGTTTACGGGGTAAAACTTGCTTCAGTTGCAGCGGGTATTCGCTATAGAAATCGCGATGATGTGGTTTTGATGCAGTGGCCTGAGAGCGCCAGCTGCGCCGCTGTGTTTACCCAAAACCGCTTCTGTGCGGCTCCCGTTGTTGTGGCGCGTGAGCATTTAGCTGCTAAGCCCGTTGCCGCGCTAATTAACTCGGGCAACGCCAACGCCGGTACTGGTGAAGCGGGGCTGGCGGCTGCCCGTGAAAGTTGTGCTATAGCAGCGCGGGCTTTGGGCTGTACACCGCAGCAGGTGTTACCTTTTTCGACCGGCGTCATTGGCCAGCTATTAGCCACTGAGCCGTTTGCTAAAGCATTGCCGACGGCCGTTGGAAAACTCGATGAAACCGGTTGGAATAAAGCGGCGGCTGCAATACTGACGACCGATACCCGGCCCAAAGGTTATAGCCGTCAGCTGGAGCTGGGTGGCAAGACGGTAACGATTACGGGTATCTGCAAAGGTTCAGGCATGATTCGGCCGGATATGGCGACCATGCTGGCGTACGTCGCCACCGATGCGACCATTGCTCAATCTGATTTGCAGCAGGCGCTCGGTACCGCCACCGCGAAATCGTTTAACCAAATATCAGTCGATGGTGACACCTCAACCAATGACGCACTATTGCTGGTTGCGACGGGTGAAGGCGAGCCATTGAGCGCTACCGAATTAGCGGAATTTACCTGTCAACTCACCGGGCTTTGCATCGACCTGGCTCAGGCGATTGTTCGCGATGGTGAGGGAGCGACTAAGTTTATTAGCATCGAAGTGACTGGCGCGGCGAACGACGCTGATGCCAAAGCCGTAGCCGATACCGTGGCCCACTCACCGCTAGTAAAAACCGCAATATTCGCCTCCGACGCCAACTGGGGCCGAATTCTGGCTGCCGTCGGCCGGGCACCGGTTTCAGCGATGGAGCTGGATAAGATCGCTATACAACTGGGTAGCGTTTCGCTGATTGAGGCTGGCGAACCAGCGGCCGGGTACACCGAAGCAGCGGGCGCTGCGGTGATGGCAGGTACCGAGATTACCATTGCCATACAGCTCGGATTGGGTGAGGGTGAGGCGACTATATGGACCTGCGACTTGAGTCACGACTACGTGAGTATTAATGCGGATTATCGTTCTTAGCTTAGGTTGTATTTGTAACCACAGATTACGCAGATTTCACTGATTATTATGTCTGTAGCTGCGAATTCAGGGTTGTTTTTATGACTAAAAAAAACCTCCACGTCGCTGTCGGCATCGTTCGTAATAAAAACGGTGATGTTCTATTAGGCCAGCGGCTGCCCGGTAAACATCTGGCAGGCTACTGGGAATTTCCCGGCGGCAAAGTAGAGGCCGATGAAACCGTGCAGCAGGCTTTGGCTCGTGAGCTGCAAGAAGAACTAGGGATTCAGGTTCGGGGCAGTCGGCCGCTTATTACTGTGCGACACGACTATCCGGAACGCTCAGTGCTGCTGGATACCTGGCTGGTTAGCGAGTTTGAGGGTGAGGTGGCTGATACCGGGCCCGAAGATCAGAGCTTGCGCTGGGTTCACCAAGAGCTACTTAGCGACTGGCAGTTGCCCCCGGCGGATCGGCCTATTGTTGATGCCATTCGGCTACCCGATAGTTATTTGATAACACCTGACGCCCAGTCGCAGAGCGAGTTGCTTGCCGGCGTTGCGGCTGCGATTAATCACGGGATAAAACTGATCCAGCTGCGAGGGGTTGCCGTCGATTCCCCGGAAAACACAGCGACGATTCAGCGGCTAATTGAGCGCTGCAATGATGTGTCATTGATATGTAATGTCGCGACCCCGCAGCAGCTCGATGCCGCAGTTAAATTTGGTTTTGCAGGTGTGCACTTAAAATCCAACTTGCTGAGCCAACTCAGCAGCCGCCCCGTGGCAGCTTCGCTGTGGCTGGGCTGTTCGGTTCACAACGCGGCGGAGCTAGTGCAGGCGGAAACCATCGGTGCTGATTTTGCGGTGCTCAGCCCGGTAGCCGAAACGGATAGCCACCCGGGCCAGCCTGCACTCGGCTGGCAAGCGGCGGCAACGTTGGCGAGTTCTGTTAACGTACCGCTCTATGCCTTAGGCGGAATGCAGACGTCGGATATACCGATAGCGCAGCAGCACGGCATGCAAGGTATAGCGGCAATAACCGCGCTGTGGCCCCGGGCCCGCTAAACCGTATACTGCAAGCTCTGTTTTAGCACCGCCGGAGCTGTAGTGAGCCAATCCAATAACCGTCGTACCCGTATTGTTGCCACCTTAGGCCCGGCAACTGATAAACCCGGCGTGCTCGAAGGCATGCTCGCGGCGGGTTTAGACGTTGTGCGGCTTAATTTCTCTCACGGGGAGGCGGCAGACCATCAGGAGCGGGTCAGACGGGTTCGCGAAGTGGCTGAAAAACAGGGTTGTGTTGTTGCCGTACTGGCTGACCTTCAAGGTCCTAAAATCCGTATCGCCGGTTTTGCTGAGGGGCCGGCAATACTGGAAAACGGCGCGACGTTCGAGCTTGATACTTCACTCGGCCCGCAGGCCGGTACCGATAGCGCGGTAGGGCTGGAATGGCCGCAGCTACTTAATGATGTAAGCGCAGGCGACACGCTGCTGCTCTCCGATGGCGCGATTCGCCTGAAGGTTGATAGCGTTGATGAGGTGAAGGTTCGCTGCACTGTAGAGCAGGGCGGTAGCCTGGCGGATAGGCAGGGCCTGAACCGCTTGGGTGGTGGTATTTCTGCCGATGCGCTAACCGAAAAAGACTATGC
>CAJQNE010000463.1 GCA_905479545.1 uncultured Gammaproteobacteria bacterium
GCTGCAGAGGCGGAGTTTGGCAAAACTGTGAATGAAATAAGCTGGGGCAAGCGAGTGCGCAACCCTGCGGTGATGAGCCACATTTCGGTAGAACAGGTAACCGCAAAAATCGACGCAGCGATACTTGCAACAGGCTAAGCGAACTTTGCTTTATATGAAGGCTATTGCTACCTACTTACCCAAAAATTCCGCCTCTATTTGTTAACCACCAACAGCGTACGCATGTTTTTCAGCGGGTAGCGATACGCCATATTATGCCTCTCGAAGCGACGAATTCCTTTGATTTTTATCCATAAACCGGCGAGCCACCCACCTAGGTTGCGGCGAGTTTCAATGTAGGTACCCGTATGCGAGAAGTCTGGCGTTTGCGCGTCTAAATAACTATCGCCAACTGTAAACGGCTCATGCCAAAGCACTGACAAATGCCATCGGTGTGTGGGGTCTTGCCAAGAGTCGATTGAAGAAAAATGAGGAGTTTCTATTTCTACAATGGCTCCCGATTTAGCTACTCGATGAATTTCCGCTAAAAACTTAGGAATATTTGCCACATGCTCGATAATGTGATGAGCTTTGATATAACTATAAGTGTTGCTTTCAAGGCCCCAGGACTCTGCGTCGAGGTCTTGAATTTGATCGACGCCATCGTATTTAAACATGTCGACCCCATGCCAACCATCTAGTTTTTTTGGCCCACACCCGAGGTCAACTGCCCCGCCCGCCGATACATCGACAGCGGGTACATCACGCAGTTTTTTAACAGTTATCCAGCCCATACTTTTTTTCTCCAGTTTGCGGCTATCACCGCTTTAGTCTTCAATTAGCCGAGCAGCTTCATTGGCTGTAATTTTCGACAAGCCTATGATTAATGAAAGTTTTTTTAGCCTCGATCAGAATGTGCGCAAGATAAGTGAGTATGCGTTCTGATATTTACATTAAGAACCTAAGGCGAACATACCCAGCACTGCAACCTGTTGCTGCAACCATGCGCTTGGCTCTAAAGAACAAGCTTCGCCCTCCCGTCATTAGTTCAATTTAAGCAGCCGTTGATAAATGTTCTCGTAATCACGAGCAGCGTTTAGCCACGAGAAAGAACCTGCGCGAGCCTTTAGGCGTTCGGCCCTGCCAGAGTCTTGAGCGAAAGTTCGCATGCCGTTTTCATAGACCGTCAGTAACGTTTCCGGATCAAAATTGTCCCAATAAAACACATCCTCGCCACCGACCTCTGGAAGGCTGGTACGAGATGAGCTAAACACTGGTTTTCCTGCACTCATAGCCTCAATAAGTGGTAAGCCAAAACCTTCGTAAAGCGACGGAAATACGAAGGCTTTGCAGTTTTCAAACAGCCATGCCTTCTCTCCTTCGCTGACCTCGCCCGCCAACATCACTCTGTGGGAAATATTGGCTTCTTTTGCGGCGTTCCGGATGAACTCGGCATAGTCTCCCGAGGTATTGCCTGCTATGACCAGGTTTATGTTCGAGAGCTGCACGAGCAGATCAATCAAAACGTGAAAGTTTTTCTTCTTTCTTACCACACCAATAGTGAATAAAAAATCGCCGTTAAGCACCCCTTGAGGAGGGCCGTTAGATTCAACGGAGTTCTCACTTGCACATAGTCCGTTATAAACAACTTCAACCGGAGTATCTCCAAATTGGAGATGCTCAGACACTACGCCTCGGGTAAATTCTGAAATAACAGTGACAATATCAGCGCGATCTACGAGCCTTTGTACTTTCGCCAGCCGTTTCTTCGCCTTAGAGGGTGACTTCTCCTCCAGAAAGTTCAGGTCGTGAATGGTTAGAACGTTAGGGATACCGCGTTGAGGTAGGTAGGAAGCGTCCTGATGCAAAACATGCCAGGCGTCATAACGTGGGGACAGAAACGGCAGATACCGTCGTTGCCAGGTCGGGCGCTCGTAGTCTATTGGCTGGTTGAACAATTGCTCGCGATTTCGGGGAAGTAAAAATACCGGCGACCACTGCTCAGACGGCGATTTTAGAAACTCGCGGCCGAGATTCAGTGCAACCTGACCCAGACCGGTATTAGGCTGTTGTAGTCGCAGCGCATCAATTAACACCCGTTTATTGTTCATCAACGTCTACCCTGGCGATCGATTGTTGCCAGCACTGTCATAGGCGCCTGCTTTACTAAGCAGTCGGTATGACCAAATTGGCATGTGCGAGCAAAACAGGGGCTACAGCTTATATCTGATGACAAAACAGTTGCTTTGGTACTGAGCGGCGGTGTCATTTTCGGTGAGCTAGAACCATAAATACCAGTTACCGGTACACCCACTGCAGCCGCAACATGCATAAGGCCAGAATCGTTACTCACCACATGCGAAGTAGCAGCTAAAAGGTCCACAACATCAGCCAGCGCCGTTTTGCCGCAAAGGTTATGTACGCCCTTACTCACAATTTGCTCACCAAGTTCACGTTCTTTTTCGGAGCCCATAATCCAGCAGCTATAGCCATCTGCCACCAGCTCACGGGCTAAAGCGGCGAAATGCTCAGCAGGCCATTGCTTCGCGGGCCCGAATTCAGCACCCGGCAGTAGTGCGACAACCGGTTTGCTCAGGTTTAATGAGAGCCGCTCCAACACTTTGCGCTGTTGCTCAGAATTAATAGTCAACTGAGGAAAGGGAACGTCTGGCACACCATTGGTCGTAGGGAAAGCGAGGCTGACATAGCGCTGAACAGTTTGCTCTAAAACGGATTTATCCAGCTTTCGCCGGTCGTTCAGCAAGCCATAGCGCTGCTCACCCAAAAAACCAGTGCGAACCGGAACTTTGGCGAAAAATGGAACTAAGGCAGATTTAAATGAACGCGGGGTAACAATAGCGTGTGAGTACTGCTCTCCACGCAATGACTTACCTAGAGCCCGACGCGTCTTTAAACCGAGCGCACCATGCCCAAGCGGCATTTCAATGGCACGCCGTACTTCAGGCATCCGTTCAATTATCGGCTTCGACCAGCCCGGTGCGACGACATCAATATCGCAATCCGGATACTGAGCACGCAATGCTTTAAACAAGCTTTGCGCCATTACCATGTCTCCTACCCAAGCCGGGCCGACAATGAGGTAGCGACGCTTCGCGCTGGAAGGATTAACCGCGATCACGCAAACCCTCCGCCTGTAGCCAGTTCAAATAGCGCTCTGTGCCTTGAGCAACCGTCGAAAATTCGTCACCGTAGCCGGCTTCACGCAGCTTAGTCATATTGGCTTCGGTAAAACTCTGATAACGACCTTTGAGCGCGTCGGGGAATGGCACATAGCTCAGGTCACCACGGCCGTACCAATCGACAACCGCATTGGCCACATCATTAAAAGGCTGACTGCGACCGGTG
>CAJQNE010000464.1 GCA_905479545.1 uncultured Gammaproteobacteria bacterium
AAGCTGTACCGAAAATCGGACACCGTTCCGCAGCGACAGCTATTAACCCGCATGCTAGCCGAATCCTACTCCGTACCTATATGGCAAGGTGACGACAGCACTACGGGCATCGCTGATGACTTGCTATCGGTAATCATTCGCTGCTTCCTGAATGAAGCTCTCGACCAATTACGACTTGGCCCACTGAAAACTTACAGGCTGCAACATGAGGCACTATTACGTCCACGAGGCCGACTGGATATACCTCAACAATTGCGCAAAGGCGCGGCCAACATCACGCCACACCATTGCGAGTTTGACGAACTTACTATCAACAATGCTTATAACCAAGCTGTTCTGGCCGCGTTGAATGCCATTAAGCAAAGCCTGCGGCAAAACTCATCCGAACGAAGCAAAGCTAACGAGCTATATGCCATTCTGAGCGTAGTATCAGCGCGTCACGTAACCGCCGCCAGGGTACGCGAGATAACATTTAACAGACTAAACCAGCACTACGCCCGTCTGCTTAAATTAGCAGAATGGTTACTGCAGTTATTAGGGCCAAACGTCCATA
This sequence comes from uncultured Gammaproteobacteria bacterium, assembly GCA_905479545.1. Taxonomy (GTDB): domain Bacteria; phylum Pseudomonadota; class Gammaproteobacteria; order CAJQNE01; family CAJQNE01; genus CAJQNE01. The sequence continues at coordinate 554 of CAJQNE010000464.1, forward strand.
ATGGTGAACAGCAAGGCATTTCACTACTGTTCAATATGAACCAGCTATTCGAATCCTATGTTGGAGTGCATTTACGCCAAGCACTAGTGGCCAGCCAATGGCGAAGCGAATTATTGCTTAAGCAAGAACAGCCTCGTCGATTCCTCGCTAAAACCCAGAGCGGTAATGGAATTTTCCAATTGCGGCCAGATTACTGTTTGTGTTGTGGCAACGACGTTAGCGTTATTTTTGACACTAAATGGAAACAGCTTTATCGCGGCGAACTACACAGCTCTAACACCGAAGAACACGTTGACGTAACCATATCCCAGCCGGATGTGTATCAAATGCTCGGCTACGCTCACAGCTATCAATGCAAAAAGCTGGCGTTAATATATCCAGCCCAAAATCACAAAAGCCAAACACAACCTAGCCATGACGCAGGCCTAAGCCCAGAGCTGTCCGCAGGCAAGTTCAATGCAGACTTAAACGATGACGATACGCATCAGACAAGCTATGAATTTCAACACGGCGCCGGGGCACTCAGCGTGCACACTTTCGATCTCGAACAACCTCGTCGCAGTGCTAAAAAACTGATAGAACAAAGCTGCACCGAAAAAAAACCGAAGTTCATAATCCAAAATGGCGAAACGCTTTAGTGCTGACGCATTGACTCAGGAGGCTGAGCTCAAACAATTCAGTCGATACAAACTAATTATCGAGCTGCCGCCAAAGCAACCAACCACCACCCAACAGCATCGCCGTCGCAAGCAGCCAATGTGAACTGAGCACGCCCGTTAAGGCGCCGGTAGCCAACAGACCGGTTGCTACCACGGTTAACTGTAGCGAGCGATGCTGCTGTTTCTGCGACGCGACTACTTCATCACTTATTCGCGACCCTGTGGCTATCCCGGCAAGACTACTACTGAATTGCGGCAGTTGACCAAGCAATATTGGCCAGTCATCTTTAACGCGTTCAACCAAGCCCTGCGGGCCAATTTTTTGCTTCACCCACCGTTCGAGGAACGGCTTCGCGGTAGCCCATAAATCCAACTGTGGATACAGCCGACGCCCTAAACCTTCGACGTTAACGATGGTTTTTTCTAAAAGAACCAGCGTCGGCGACGGTTGAATTTCATAGCGGCGGGCCGCTTTAAGCAAAGTCACCAACACGTCGCCAAAAGAAATTTCAGCCAGTGGCGCGTTCACCATTGGCTCACAGGCGACCCTTAGCGAACCTTCTAGTCCGGCCAGCGATTTATTAGCCGGCACCCAGCCACTCTGGCCTAACAAGCGGGCAATAAGACCGAAGTTGGCGTTAGAGAACGCCACCAGCAACTGAGCGACCAACAGCTGCTCAGCAGTATTAAGACGCCCCATAATGCCGAAGTCGAGCGCTATCCAACTCGGATCTTCAGGTATCGACATATCGACCAGCACGTTGCCGGGATGCATATCGGCGTGGAAGAAGTTATCGGTAAACACCTGACTAAAGAAAGTTTCAACGCCGCGCTTGGCGAGTAGCTCAAGGTTTACGTCGGCGGCCTGCATTTTCTCAACCTGAGAAACCGGCACGCCCCAAATGCGCTCCATTACAAACACATTGTCGTGGCAGTAATCCCACTCCACTTCCGGCACGTAGAGCGTACCGGCAGCTTGCGAATTTCTTCTTAGTAACGCCGCATTCGCTGCCTCGGCCAACAAATCCAACTCAGCGCGACAAATTTGCTCGTATTCAGCAACAATTTGCGTGGGTTTAACCAGTCGGGCGTCCGCAATGAACTGTTCCGCCAGCGATGCCAGCGTTTTAAGCATGGCTAAATCACGCTCTACAATCGCTTCGACATTCGGCCTCAAAATTTTGACTACAACCTCACGGCCTTCCGGAAAATCGTCACTGGGGTGCAACTTTGCGGCGTGCACTTGTGCAATGGAGGCGGACGCTAGTGGCTGCTCGTCGAACCAACTGAATACTTCGCTGGCCGGTTTGCCGTATGCGGCTGTGAGTAGCTTGTGTACTTCGCTTAACGGAAATGGCGGTTCATTGTCCTGCAGCCGGGCCAGTTCCTCGAGCATGCCCGGCGGTAAGATATCGGGCCGGGTAGAAAGCGCCTGGCCGAACT
>CAJQNE010000465.1 GCA_905479545.1 uncultured Gammaproteobacteria bacterium
CGCTGACTCCCCTCTTTGGGGAGTCAGCGCGCGTTAACGGACTTGAACTCGATAGTAACGCAATTGTAGCGCGAACCGGATAGCGCTTGTTGCGTTTGCGGCTTTAGATACGCGTTACTTAATACGCGACTTAATACACGATGGTTTAGAAGCGCTATTGAACCGTCTGATGGCATAGCGAATATTGGCTAGCCCCAAGGAGGGGCAGTGCAAAGGTGTCGAGAAATTACATGCCGCCGCTCTCAGTTTTGTGGAAATTGTGCTTTAATCGCGTGCTAATGGGTATCGTGCCGACCAATATTCGGCTGGTACGGGCCCGAAAAGCAATAAATTGACTTACAAAAGCAACATTTTAGAGCCGCCACAATCATTAGAATTGGGCGGATTAACTGCACATCAGAGGAGATTAGCGTGACCACCGAGAAATTAAATGAAGCCGCGAAAGAGCTGAAAGAGGCCGCTGACAAGCTGAAAGCCCAAACAGGTAACGCAAAGGGGGCGTTAGCAGACGCCGCCCATAGCGTTGAAGATGCTGCAGAACATGTCGTTGATGCTGTTGCACACGAAGATGACGATAAGGGCTTCGACGGTGAGTTTTCCTTTAAGCGTAGCCTGAAGCTAATAGTGGCATTGCCAATTGGTATCGCTATCGGCTGGTTGGTTGTAACAACGACAGGCGGCTTGGGTTTCGAGGCTAAAGAAGCCAGAGAAGCCGCTGCATCGCTGGCAGCTAGTGCTACCACAGTAGATCCGGTTGCGGAAGAAGCCCGGCGTGTCGCCAGTGATACTGCTCAGCGTGTTGCGACTCGCGTTTCTACTGATGTGGCCACACGTGTAGCACGCGATGTTGCTTCCCGGGTTGCGCGCGACACCGCTTTAAAAGCGATAGAAAACGTCCAGTAAAGTGGTGTGCATGGCGGATAAAACCGCCCGCAGACAAACTAACAATAACCACGACACATTAGCATTGGGTTTAAATTATGAGTGAACAGAGCGGCGGAACGCCGAACTGGCTTATCGCCTTAGCCTTACCAGTAGGCATTGGTGTTGGCTGGGCCGGCGTAAATTTACTGACACCAGGCGAGGGCGGCACAGACGTACAAGGTATCGCAACGCTGTCTGCTGAAGAACAGGCACTGATCACCGCGCGTGAAGTTGCTGAGACGACAGCAGAGCAAGTTGCTACCAGTATTGCCAACAACGTCGGCAGCATAGCTAGAGCCGAAGCGGAAAAAATTGCGCGCGGCGAAGCGCTGCAAATCGCTGAAGCACATGTGAAGAAGCGTAAAGCTGAGCTTGCAGATGCCAAGGCCAAAATGGCAGCCGAAACCGCAGACAGCGGCGAAACTGACGAGAGTGCCGCGGAAAGCGATACTGAGACGGGTGCCGCTATGGCAGCGGCCACCGGCGTTGCATTCCTGACGTCTCAATTGGCTGCTGACGATGGTTCTGCTGATGGCGAAAACGCCAAAATGTCTGCTAATGATGCTGCAGAGAGCGCCGCTGACGAAGAAGCTAGTGAACCAGAAGCCCCGGCAGCGATGGCTGATAACGCCGCTGACGACGATGGTTCGGTCGATGAGCCGCCGGCTGCAGAGCCTGCCTCGGTAGAGGCTACTGTTCGCTCTGAGATGACAACCGAAATTGAGTCTGCTGTTGATAATGAGCTGTTAGCCAAGGCGAAGGAAGAGGCCGGTGAAGCTGAGGCGAAATTGCAGGCTTTGCGGAGCGCTCAGGAAGAGGAGGATAAAGACACTGCTGAACTGCTGGCTAAATTGCAGGCGGCTTTGGCTGACGCAGAGAATGCTCGTGAAGCGGCACAAAAAGAACTCGCTATGCTGAAAGGCAACGAGTATCAGGCTGCACCTACTGCCGAAGAGGCTGCTGCCGACGAGCCGCCGATGGCAGAGGTGTCTGACTCTGACGATGAGGCGGAAGCGGAAGCTGAGCCCGAAGACGTTGCAGAAGCAGAAACGGAAGAAGTACCTGCTGAAGAAGCCGAAGAGACCATGGAAGTGGAAGCTGTCGACGCAGAAGAGGTTGACGCGGCAGACTCTGACGACGCTGAAATGGCAGAAGTTGAAGAGCTCGATGACGAGCCTCAAATGGCTTCAGGCACCGACGAGAATGGCCAGTCGTTCCTGATGAAAGCGTTAGCCGCAGGTGGCGCTGACGTTGACGACAGCGAGGAAGGTCGTCTGACGCCGACCACCATTACCCTTGACGGTCAAACCGTTTCGGTTGATGACAACTCGGAAGCGTCGGTAAACCCAATGCAGTTCGGCGATCCGATTGACAACTATGCAGAGCCACCACCACGTAACGAAGTGGAAGTGGATGCCGGTAATGACAGCGGATTAGGGTTTTTCATGCAAGCCTTGCAAGCGGGTGGTGCTGAAAATGACGGCCCGGCTGCGACCACTATTGTGCTTGATGGCGAGGCTGTAGCGGTTCAGGACACGCTAGCTGCTAGCGCCGACCCGATGGTATTCGAAGTAGAGGCCGGGGCAGGTGTTGAGGTTGAAACAGCAGAAGACGACGTCAACGTCGGTGAATACGACGCAGACGACGCTGGCTTTTTGGTTGAAGAGTTTGATCGCGCCGCAGATGACGGTCGGTCGATGTCTGCCCGGAACACCTTTAACGCTGATGAGTTGCTGGAAATGGAAGGTATTACCAGCAGCGCTGGAAGCAACGCAGAGTTAGCCCGCATGCGCGGCGAAGACGTGGCGGATACTGTTGAAGATGAGGAAGTCGAAGCTGATGTTGAAGAGTCAGCTGAAGACGAGGAGCCTGAGGTTGCAGAAGTTGATGCCGATGCTGAAGAAGCCCGGGCGGAAGCGGCGGCTGCAGCAGCTGCAGCAGCTGCAAAAGCGAAGGCTCTCTCAAAGCCATTTGTAGTATCGGGCAAAAGTGTTAGTGCCCAGGCTGCGATGAAGTCTTTCGAAACGTTAAAGCAGCATCGTCGCCCGGTTTGGGGGCTGGCGTTCTCTGGCAACGGCCAAACTCTGGCTTCAGGCGGTAGTGAGCGTGTGGTTAAAACCTACAACCTCCGTAGCAAGTCTGCCGGCGTAACATTTAAGGGCTCGGGCGGCTACGTTTCAGACGTTGCGTACTCACCCAATGGTAAGCAGTTAGCTGCAGCCTCCGGTGATGGTGCGGTGCGGATCTACAATGCCGGTAGTGGTAGCTTACTGCGTCGACTTTCCGGTAGTGGTGAAGTGAGCAAAATTGCTTACACCCCGGACAGCGGTTACATCGTAGTCGGCTACGATTCAGGCAAAATCAATGTGTTCGGTGCTGATTCGGGCAAGTTATATCGCTCGCTTGGCGACTACGACCGGGCTGTCGGCGGTTTGTCGGTGTCTGCCGATGGCACGCTGTTGGCTTCCAATGAGTTAGATGGTGGCGAAGTTACACTTTGGAACCTGAAGACCGGCGAGGAAGTTCGCAGCTTGGGCAGCAATGTAGAGGCTCGCAATTTACAATTTGCACCGAAAGGTTCAACGCTGGCCGTTGGCTCAGCCAGTGGTGACGTTACCCTGTGGAATTCAGCCACCGGCAAGTTGGCGGCTACTCTGAAAGGCCATGACAAAGCGGTTGACGCTCTGGCGTTCTCTGGTAATGGCAAGTTGCTGGCGACCGGTGGTCCTGATCAAACGGTTGTGTTGTGGGATGTTGCCTCAGAGAAGAAATTGAAAACACTAACGGGTCACAACCTCGAAGTGTTTGATATCGCTTTTGCACCTTCCGGCGAATATCTCGCTGCGACCGGTACAGGTCGATCTGTAAAAGTTTGGTCTATTTCAAAGTAGTCTGAAGCCACGAAAAAGGCCGCTTCCTGATGAAGCGGCCTTTTTTTTGTTTGTATTTTTTGCGTTTAGAATTGTGCTTGAATGCATTTATAGCATCGCCGCCTTATAAGAATTATCCGTTAGCCTTTGAGTGAGATAAATATGGCCTACACCACAATGAACGGTGTCGAAATCGAGGATGTGTTGGCCCGGGATGCTTTTCGGGTACTGCTGCCTGCTGAGCTACAGGCATTAAGAGAGTTTGGCCAAGAACGCGATATGGCCGTGGGCGACTTTCTAATGGAGTCGGGCAAAGCCGCTGAAAATGTCTACGTCTTGCTGTCCGGACGGGTCGATATTCACGACCCACGTGATCCTGAGAACCATCGTGGTTGGGCCGGAGAGAATGCTGTCATTGGTGAGTTGGGTCAGCTTACGGGTCAGCGAGCGCTATCTAGCTTTGAGGTGTGTGAAGCGGGTCGGGTGTTGGAAGTGCCAACAGCGGGTTTAATGCAAGCCATTGCACGAGTGCCGGAAATAGCGGATGCCATTATTACGTCTTTTCGGGCCCGTCGCGAAGTGGCGGTGCAAACTTCCAGCGGCGTACTAAAAATTGTCGGCGATCAATATTGCAGGGAGGCTCAGGATGCCATGCAGTTTGCTACCCGCGCCATGATTCCTCACCGGGTTATTTCCACAACCAGCGACGAGGGCATTAGGCTAATTGAGCAGCATAGTTTGCAGTGCAACCCCGTCAGCTCAGTAGCGTTCAACTCTATCGTGCTGGAAAACGCCAACAGCTACGAGCTGGCGACTACCTTCGGCTTGGATTATCACGCGGGTGACGAGGATGTTGCCGATGTAGCGATAGTGGGAGCCGGGCCTG
>CAJQNE010000466.1 GCA_905479545.1 uncultured Gammaproteobacteria bacterium
TGAGAATGGCCCGCGGGTTTTCTCTAGTGTCGGCATTCAACAACGATGGGAAGTGAACGAGCGCTTACGTTTAGACGTTGGTTTTGAGCGCAGCGACACCTTGCGTCAGGCTCAGCCGACTAATGTTAATAGTGCTGCCCCGGCGGCGAATGGCAACCTCAGTGGTCAGCCGACTGATGACTTTACTGCCATCAATGTTGGTGCGGCGTACAACGCTGAGGACTGGTCTGCTACGACGCGTATCGAAGCGCGTGAAAGTAACGATAGCGATAAAGTCAGCTGGTTGCTGGGTCTTTACTCCGAACGCAAGCAGGAGCTCGGCATGGCGCTGGCTTCACGCCTGACGCTAACCGACTTTGAGGGTGGCGAGCAGAACCGGCAAGCGAAAATTAGCTTTGGTTTGGCTTTCCGCCCACGCCCTAGCCGTTGGACTGCTTTGAACAAATTGGAGCTAACTTATGACGACGTCATGGGTGGCTTGGCGGAAAACAGTACCCGTAAAGCGCTGAATAACTTCGTCGTAAACTATCGTCGTAATCTGCATAGCCAGATCAGCATGAACTACGGTGCTAAGTACGTTCGTCAGACCTTTGATGGCCGCTACTTCTCAGCATTTACCGATCTGCTGGGTATTGAGCTTCGTCAAGACTTTGGCACCGGTCGCAAATGGGACTTCGGTATTCACGCCGATGTGCTGCGCAGCAAAGATGAAGGTGTTTACGATTACAGCTTTGGTATAGAGCTAGGCAAGGTAATTGGCAAGAATTTGCGTCTGTCAGCAGGCTACAATATCGCTGGCTTCCAGGATCACGACCTCGACTTCGGCAGGTTCCGCGAGCGTGGCCCTTACGTGAGTATGCAGTTCAAGTTCGACCAGGACACGCTGCATGATTTGTTGGGTGCTCGCTACCACGATAAAGATGCCAGGAATGCTGATCCTACCTTTGGCGGTGATGACAACTCGGCAACCACGATTCGCTAGTGTTATAGCTTGGTAGTTCGTTGCATTTTCCGGAAAAATTCTTACCGACAGCTTTGCCAATTATGCCGATGTTTCTGTAGGTGCGAATTCATTCGCACAATTATGACGCTCCTGCCAAGTCATCGTTATGCAAATGAAGTGTGTGTTGTTAAACAGCGTCTTTGCGAGCGGAGCGCGGCAATCTCTAAGCTCAAAGGTAGTGAGATTGCCGCGCTTCGATCGCAATGGCTGGTTGCTTTTTGGTTTAACGATGCCCTCTGAATTCGCACCTACGGTTTGACTATTAAGTTGCCCAAAAGCTCGTGAAACGTTTGGTTTTAAACTATTTCCAATCAACTTCTTAGCTCACAATATGGAGCTATGCGGCAAAATCGCCTAAAATCCCGCTCCGCCACAGAATTAGCCTGCCAATGTCTGAACTGACACCTGAAATTTTATCGACTGAAGTTGCTGCCAAGCCAAAGGTTTTTGTTGAAACCCATGGCTGTCAGATGAACGAGTACGACTCGGACAAAATGGCTGATGTGCTGGGCGATTCGCGTGGCTATGAGCGCACCAACGATCCTGAACAAGCTGATGTGTTGTTGCTCAATACCTGCTCTATTCGGGAGAAGGCGCAGGAAAAGGTTTTTTCGCGCCTCGGCCGCTGGCGGAAGCTGAAAGAGCAAAACCCCACTATCAAAATTGGCGTGGGTGGCTGTGTCGCGAGTCAGGAAGGCGATGAGTTGCGCAAACGTGCACCATTTGTCGATATGGTTTTTGGCCCTCAGACTCTGCATCGCCTGCCAGAAATGCTCGATGAAACCTCGGCGAGCAAAAAAACGGTAGTTGACGTTAGCTTTCCCGAGATCGAAAAGTTTGATCGGCTGCCTGAGCCTCGTGCCGAAGGCCCAACCGCCTTTGTGTCGATTATGGAGGGCTGCAGCAAGTACTGCACATTCTGCGTAGTGCCTTACACCCGCGGCGAAGAAATTAGCCGGCCGGTACACGACGTACTTACCGAAGTTGCTAAATTGGCGGCGCAGGGTGTGCGGGAAGTTAACTTGTTGGGCCAGAACGTTAATTCTTATCGTGCGGATCTGGAGGATGGCGAGAACGTCGATTTAGCGATGCTGATTCGCTTTGTGGCATCGATCGATGGTATCGACCGGATTCGTTTTACCACTTCGCACCCCGTTGAATTTTCCGACTCGCTAATCGATGTGTATGACGATGTGCCTGAGCTGGTGTCGCATTTGCACCTGCCGGTGCAGAGTGGCTCTGACCGCATTCTGGCGATGATGAAGCGTGGCCATACAGCGGCACAGTACGTAGAAAAAATGAACCGCATCAAGGCCAAGCGTCCGGGTATTAGCTTGTCATCTGATTTTATTATTGGGTTTCCGACTGAAACTGACGACGACTTTGAAGCGACGATGAATTTGATTAGTGCAGTCGGTTACGACCACTCGTTTAGCTTTATCTACAGCGCACGACCCGGTACGCCCGCGGCCATGTTGGTGGATAACGTCGATATGGCGGTTAAGAAACAACGCTTGCAGCTTTTGCAGCAACGCATTCTGCAGCAGGCTGGTGAGATCAGTCGTGAGATGATCGGTACCACGCAGCGAGTGCTGGTGGAGCGGACTTCAAGAAAAGATGCCGCTGAAATTACTGGTCGCACTGAGAATAACCGCTGGGTGAATTTTGCCGGGCCGGTTGATCTCATAGGTGAGTTTGTCGATGTTGAGCTTACTGAATCGTTTACTAACTCCTTTCGTGGGCGGCTGCTTTGAGCGCGACGACCCGGTTTGCGCTTGAGCCCGAAGATAACCAGCGACTCGTCAATCTCTGTGGTCCGCTAAACGCTAATCTGCAGCAGGTTGAGCAGCGCCTTGCGGTTCGTGTTGCTAATCGTGGCAGTCAGTTTGAAATTACCGGTGAAAGTGACGAAATAGCCGCGGCGGCAAAAGTCATTACTGAGCTTTATAGCTATGCCGGTAAGCGAGCGATAACTCCTGAACAGGTTCATCTGGAAGTGCAGAATAGCCAAGCCAGCGATTCAGCCATAAAGTCTGGGGGGCGGGCGGAACGAAAGCCGCGTGATACCGATGGCCGCTCAAAACCACTAGCGGATGACGCCGCGGCACTCGCGGCAGAGGGTGCTGAGGCCAGTAAGGGCGAGATTGTTATTCGTACCCGGCGCGGCACTGTTCGCGGTCGGGGTGATAACCAGCGCGCTTACCTGGCAAAAATTCTCAACCACGATATTAATTTTGGTCTTGGCCCGGCGGGTACGGGTAAAACCTACTTGGCGGTCGCTTGTGCCGTCGACGCGCTAGAGCGGGATTTGGTGCGAAAGTTGATTTTGGTTCGGCCTGCGGTAGAAGCGGGTGAGCGACTGGGTTTCTTGCCAGGTGACCTATCGCAGAAAATTGACCCTTACCTGCGGCCGCTCTATGACGCGCTGTACGAGATGATGGGTTTTGAGCGGGTAGAGCGGTTGCAGGAGCGCGGAATTATCGAAGTTGCGCCGCTGGCCTATATGCGCGGTCGCACGCTGAACGAGGCATTTGTGATTCTGGATGAAGCACAGAACACGACAGCTGAGCAGATGAAAATGTTTTTAACTCGTATTGGCTTCGGCTCGCGAGCCGTCATTACCGGCGATATGACTCAGGTTGATTTGCCACGAGGGCAGGAGCCTGGTTTGCGTCAGGCGCTGCGAGTTCTTCGCAAAGTAAAAGGCTTGAGCTTTACTGAGTTTGAAGCCGAAGATGTCGTTCGCCATCCGCTGGTACAACGCATCGTCCGGGCTTACGAAAGCGCTGACGCAGCGCAGTAATGTCGATAGAGATACAACGTGCCGTCGATGCTGATTGCCCGTTAGATGCTGATTTTACTCACTGGGTAGCGGCCGCATTAAGCACGCAAGAGACGGTTGCTAATGCGCTGACTCTGCGCATTGTTGACCGCGATGAAATTACCGCCTTAAACCGCGACTATCGCGATAAAAACAAGGCCACCAACGTGTTGTCGTTTCCAACCGAGCCTATAGATATTCCAGGTTTGCCACCGGAGGCTCAGGCGGAACTGGCGGCGCAGTTGGGTGATATCGCAATTTGCGCCGAAATAGTTGCCGCTGAAGCTGCTGAGCAAGGCAAGCCGATTGACGCGCATTGGGCGCATATGACCATTCATGGTGTTCTACACCTGCTGGGTCACGACCACATTGAAACATCTGACGCCGAAGCAATGGAAGCGCTTGAGATAAAGCTGCTGGCCGATTTCGGTTATAGTAACCCCTACATCAGTAATAAGGAGTAGCGCTCGCCAATGAGCGATGAAGGATCGGGGTCGACACCCCTTGAAGAAGATAGTGCTCTTGGGTTTTTTGGCCGCTTAGCCCGCTCGTTTCGTGGTGCACCGGCAGATCGAAACGAGCTATTAACCGAATTGCGCACCGCGCAGGAACATGAACTGCTGGATGCCGATGCGCTCACCATGATTGAAGGTGTGTTGCAGGTTGCCGATATGCAGGTTCGCGACATTATGATTCCGCGCTCACAGATGGTGGTGCTGGAACGTGATGCAGACCTGCAAACCTTGCTTAAGTGTGTGGTTGAATCCGGCCACAGTCGCTTTCCGGTGTTTAACGACAGCCGGGATGAAGTAGACGGTATTTTGCTGGCGAAAGACCTGCTGAAGCCCCTTGCTGAGCGCAACCAGGACGATAACAGTTCGCCGCTCCGTGATTTACTCCGTAAAGCCATTTATGTGCCGGAGAGCAAACGCCTGAATGTACTGCTTGCCGAGTTCCGCGCCAGTCGAAATCATATGGCCATTGTAGTGGATGAGTACGGCGGCACAGCCGGTTTGGTGACCATTGAAGATGTGTTGGAGCAAATTGTTGGTGAAATTGACGATGAGCACGACAGCAACGAAATTGAGCACAATATCCTGGAGCATAAAAACAGCCGCTATACCGTTAAGGCGCTCACTACCATTGAGGAATTCAACGACTCTCTCGGAGCCAAGTTGCCCGCGACTGAGTTCGATACGGTCGGTGGCTTAGTGATGCAGTCGTTAGGCCGCTTGCCGAAGCGTGACGATGTGGTGGAGCTGGATGGCTGGGAAGTACTGGTACTACGCGCCGATAACCGACGCGTACATCTACTGCAAGTCAGCCCGGCTGAAGCCTCTGCCGCCTAAGGTGACGGTTGCGCTGTCGGAATCCCTGTAACTCCCCCGGCAGCATGCATTTCAGTCAACCTGCCGGGCCTGCGTAGCAGCTCAATATTCGCCACAGCCCATTAGCCGCCTAACCGGAATAACCGTGCAAGCCATATTTTCTTTCTTAGCAAAAATCCCTACACCACTTTGGGCGCTGCTCGCCGGTGTGGTTGCTCTGGCAGGCTTTGCGCCGACTAATATTTGGTGGCTCGGCCTAATCGGTTACGGTGGCCTGTTTTACCTATGGCAGCAAGCCACACCGAGCAAAGCCGCGTTAATCGGTTTGTTGTTCGGGCTGGCGCATTTCGGCTTTGGCGTTTCCTGGGTGTACATCAGCATTAATCGCTTTGGCGGTGCGCCGCTGCCGTTAGCCATTGGTTTGGCGGCGTTACTGGTGTTGTACTGCTCGCTGTTTGTTGCCGCCAGCGGCTGGCTCGCGCAGAAATTTATCCGGGGCTGGTGGGCTGCGGCGGTGCTATTCATGGTTGGCGATTGGATTCGTGGCTGGCTGTTCACCGGTTTCCCATGGCTGAGCCCCGGTTATGGCATGGTCGACTCGCCGTTTGCTTCGACGGCAGCGTGGGTTGGCGTGTACGGAATGGGCTTGTTGGCACTGCTAGTGGTTAGCATGTTGTTAGCGGCGTTTGATTCGCGCCGTGAAACTGCCCGAATAGCTATGCCGCTCACCGCAGCGGTCGTTATTTTGTCGCTGCCTATTCTGGGTGGCACGTTCACCACTGTGGCTGGCAACTCGTTAAATGTTGCTGTGCTGCAGGGCAGTGTGACGCAAGACAAAAAATGGCTGCCTGAACAGTTCCGGCCAACGTTGAAGTTGTATCGGGATATGTCGTTTGAACACCGCGATGCCGATTTGATTGTGTGGCCGGAGGTCGCGATTCCGGGTAGATACCGCGATGTAAAGAGTGCGTATTTGCAGCCTCTGAAACAACAGTTAAATCAACAGTCGAATACCGAGCTGGTTGTGGGTGTTTTGAAAGAAAGTGATGAGGCAGGTCGATACTATAACGCCGCTGTTCAAGTAGATGGCAATGCCTATCACAAACGACATCTGGTGCCTTTTGGTGAATACGCGCCGTTTGATGAAACGCTCGGGCAGTTTGTGCGGAAACAACTCGGCATTCCGTTACCGGACTTTAAACGCGGAGCAGTTATTCAGCCGCCGATGCAAGTAAACGGCTTGCCGTTTGTGATAACACTTTGCTACGAGAACGCTTTCGGGCATGAATTTCGCCAGCAGGTTGCTAGCGGCAGCTTTGTGTTAAACATGAGTAATGACGGTTGGTTTGGTGATTCGATAGCGCTGCAGCAGCATTTGCAAATGGCCCGGGTGCGGGCTTTGGAAAGCCAACGCTGGTTGCTGCGCGCGACCAATACAGGGGTTACTGCCGCAATTAGTCCTAAAGGCGAAGTAGTGCAACAAATACCTATTCTAAAGCAGGGTAGCTTGCTGCAACGGGTTCAGCCGCGTAAAGGAGCGACGCCTTATCTGACCCATGGCGACAAGGTATTTTATGCCGCACTGTTGCTGCTGCTCGCGCTGGGGTTATTATTACTGTGGCGTGATAAAACTCGCTAAATGGGTATACTCATCATTGATGGTAAGCCCTTTCACCGGAAGTGAGAAAAAACCGATGGTGCGGATAATTAGAAGTAGAGTGTTTAACAGTTGCATTAAGGTATCTCCGTGGGTAGAGCAGCCCGTTGTTATTAATTGATGCGGTGTGAGCCGATAACCGGTAAGGATTATGGAAAACGTAAAGTCTTCCTATGATTCTTCAGCTTGTCGATAGGGAGCGTTGGATATATGCAAGAAGAACGCAACCCGCAGGTGCGGCAGTTGCGAAAGCAGATGGTGAATTTGCTGGCGCAAACGCGGGAGAATGACGAGAAGGCGCTGAGCTACCGTGCTCAGGAGGGGCGTTTTTTAGCACTCGAAACGTTAAGTAGTATCGTTTCCGCGGCGCTAAATGAATACAGGCAGTCGTTCGATATTGATGCCGTGACGCTAGTGCTCGACGACCCGGATTACGAAATTCAACGCACTCTTGAAGATGAAGGGGTTGATTTGGCCGGCGAGCAAAGGCTCAAGTTCCTCGCTACTCAGTACCAGTTGCGTGATGCCGCTAAGTTACCGAGAGCCTCAAAGTTAGGCGGTTACGACTACACTTCCCAGCAGTGGTTATTCGACTACAGCGATGCCATGTTGCAAAGCGTTGCCGAAATTCCATTGATGCGGGGCGAACGTGTGATTGGCGCGCTGGCCTTGGGCAGTCGCGACCCCGCGCGCTTTCCACAAGATGCCAAGCCTGCGCTGCTGGATAGTCTGGCGGCGGTACTGGCTATTTGCCTGGAAAATGCGCTTAACCAAGCGCGTATTAAGCGGGCAGACCTCACCGATCCACTTACCGGTGTGGCTAACCAAAAATACCTGGATCGTCGGCTGGAAGAGGAAACGGCTCGCTGTCGCCGCAGCGGCGAACCTCTGTCTTGTTTATTTATTGAAGCGGATGACTTTGACGGTATCAACCAGAAACATGGTCGTCTGGTGGCCGATAACCTACTCATTAAGCTGGCTGACGTAGTCGGTTCGCAGCTTCGAGGCAGCGACACATTGGCGCGATATGAGGGTGCGTCATTCGCAGTGCTACTGGTGCGAAGCGCGCCACAAGATTCAAAATATGTTGCCGACCGTATTCGCGAAGTCATTGCCGGGCGCAGTTTCGATGGCCCTGACAACAAAGCGTTGGCTGTGCACGTATCCGTTGGTATATCCGCTTTGCAAGCGGAGTCAAAGAAAAATTTGCCGCGTAATATCGCGGACAGAATGACTCGGATAGCAGAGGAAATGCTCAAGCAGGCTCAGAGTGCCGGTGGTGACAGTGTGGTTGCTACCGTGCTCAATTAACTGCAAGTATTTATCTCGTTTAGGTGTAGCCATAAGGTAGACCACAAAAAAACCGACTTAAGCAGTCGGTTTTTTTGTGGTTCGAAACAAGTCAGTTCCGCAGTGGTGTTGTTAGCCTGTTTGTCAGAGCAGGCTCTACAAAAACCCGTATTAGCTTAGTCGCTCAAACGTTAATCCGGCGTTTGCCTGCAGGCGTTTAATGAGCTTGTCGCCCATTGCAGTCGATGGCGTCCAGATTCCACCTTTGGTAGTGCGGCGGGTTACATCTTTAACCAAACACACGGCGGCTTCACCCAGCATTTTGCTGGTCGAGCCATAACCCGGGTCACGGTCGCCGGTTACTTTGGTAACAAGTTCTTTACCTGAGGCCGTTTTGCCGTAAAGGCGAAGATCAAAAAAACCGTTTTTCTGTTCTTCAGGCGTTGGGCCTTCACCGGGTTTCGGTAATACAAATTTTTCTAGCAGAGCGCGGGTTGGTGGTAGCGCAGCCAGGCCCATAAAGCCACCCATGCCGCCGGTGAGGCCGGTTGCCTTAGCCCGGCCACCCAAGCCATCGCCCATCATCATGGCTTCGCTGTATTTAAAATGCTCACCCCAGGGGCGACCCAACAGTGCGTGGCTGCGCTGCACCACCCGGGTATTAATAGCAGCCATTACGAACGGGGCCATCCAGGTTTTTGCCTGTTTGTCGTAGCCGGTCAGGTTGGTGTTTGGCTGGCGAGGACCTTTGCGCATGCCTTGAGGAGCGATGGCGTAAGGGTTTTGCAATTCTTTGCGGAGGGCCGGGTCTTTTGCGGCTTCTTTAAATACATTCATTAAGCTGGCTACCGTGCCGCCGCTGGCGCCGCCTTTCATGGCTTTAACGCGCAAGCCTATTTCAGTGCAGGGCTCGCCAAAGCTTTTTTCAGCCTGCTGTTGGGTGAAATGCACGCCGAGGTCCGACGGAATCGAATCGAAGCCGCAGTTGTGTACGATACGTGCGCCAGACTTCTCGGCTGTTTCTTGGTGCGCATCAATCATCTTGCGCATCCACTGCGATTCGCCGGTTAAATCGACGTAATCGGTGCCTTGCTCGGCACAAGCCTTAACCAGTTCTGAGCCATAAAGAGCATAAGGCCCAACTGTGCTGGCGATAACCTTAGTTTGTTTCACCATTGCTGTGAGAGCGGCAATGTCGCCAGCGTCAGCAATAACCGTGTCGAGCGAAGTGTCGTTCAGCTCACGCTTCACGGCGTCGAGTTTCTGCTGGTTGCGGCCTGCAATCGCCCATTTAATTTCGCCATCAGTTCCGTATTGACGATAAAGGTATTGGGTGAGCAGATCGCCGACAAAGCTAGCTGCACCATAAACAATAATGTCGTACTTGGGGTTCGCGGGCATAAACTGGGTTCCTGTATCAGAGGCCAAAAATAAAGTGACTGCTGATACTGATTTTACGGGTTATGTTGCGCTGCGCAATGGCCCTGCGGGGTTAAGTACTCAGCATTACGGTAAACCGCCAAATCAGCCGGATAGCAACGTATAGCACTAAAATTATGGTCAGCCGCCGCACTGTTCTGGCTAATAGTGGCCCGGTGGCCAGCAGGCTACCAATTTGGCCGCCGAATAACACGGCGAGAAAAAGCGGCCAGAATGACAGCAGCTGGACAAACAAGTCGCTCGCATACAAACGGCTTAACTGGCCGATTAGGCCGGCGGTTGAATTCACCAGAATGAAAGCACTTGCGACCCCGGCAATGCTTTTTGCCGGCCCCCAGCGAAGCATATGCAGCAGCGGCGCGAGAAAAATTCCGCCGCCAATACCAATTGATCCTGCTAATAAACCCAGGCCTCCGCCAATAACGGGGATGGTTACAGGCAAGTCGCTGCGAACAGCAAGCAGATCTGTCGCACGGCGTTCGCGTAACAACATCGCGAACCCTGCTAGCAGCAGGGAAAATCCCAGTAAACCGATAAACACCGTCTGTGGCACGAGTAAAAATCCTCCCAGCAAGGCCATTGGCACTGACAGTGCAAATAATGGCCAGGCCGGTCGCCAGGGAATATGCCCGGCGCGATGGAAGCGCAGTGTGCCGCCGCTAACCACAATCACGTTGCAGATTAATGCTACGGCGGGCATGAGGCGGTAGTCGACGTCGGCGAGCGCTAGCAGCGCGTTATAGGTAGAGCCGCCGCCGAAGCCGACAGAGGCGTAGAGCAGGGCGGTAATGGCGAACAGTGCTGCGAGTTTCATTCACGCTCGTATAGCTAGGTGGCGGCGGTAATTATGCGGTGAAGTGGCTATTGCCGCGAGCGCAATTTCTTTGGATTGGTATTCGGCGAGTGTTCCAATGCAGCAGCCGCTGCGTGGCCTTGCTAAAATGCCGCGCTCGAAAACTACCACTGTTTGGAAGCCATGCAAATAACCCTGAACGGCGACGCTTTTGATTGCTCGCAGCCCTGCACAGTCGCGGCGATGCTGGAAAAAATGCAGCTTGGTACGAAGCTGGTGGCCGTAGAACGCAACGGCGAGATAGTGCCGATGAGCCAGCATACGACCACCGAACTAGCCGCAGGCGATAAGGTCGAAGTCGTTCGGGCAATTGGTGGTGGCCAGCCAGAGCAACAATTCACGCAAACACTGAAAGTTGGCAGTTACGAATGGCAGTCGCGTTTGTTGGTCGGTACCGGCAAATACAAGGACATGGCCGAAACCAAGGCCGCCACTGAAGCCAGTGGTTCGCAGGTTGTAACGGTGGCTATTCGCCGGACCAATATTGGCCAGAATGCCGACGAACCGAACTTGCTGGAAGTTATTTCGCCCGAAAAATATACCATTCTGCCCAATACCGCAGGCTGCTATACCGTTGAAGACTCGCTCCGTACCTGCCGGTTAGCCCGCGAACTGTTGGGTGACCATAAGCTGGTAAAGCTGGAAGTGTTAGGCGACGCCAAAACGTTATATCCCGATATCACCGCGACGCTGGAAGCTGCCGCTCAGCTCGTTAAAGAGGGTTTTGAGGTGATGGCTTACACCAGCGATGACCCGTTAATCGCCAAGCGGCTTGAGGAGTTGGGCTGCGTCGCGGTAATGCCGCTGGCTGGGCCGATTGGTTCCGGCCTGGGGATTCAGAATAAATACAATATTCGCGAAATTATAGAAAACGCCAATGTGCCGATTATTATCGATGCCGGCGTCGGTACCGCCTCCGACGCCGCCGAAGCCATGGAGCTGGGCTGCGATGGCGTGCTGATGAACACAGCGATTGCCGCCGCTAATAAGCCCGTGATGATGGCTAAAGCGATGAAGTTAGCGTTAGAGAGTGGTCGCATGGCCTACGAAGCAGGCAGGATGCCGCGTCGCCGGTATGCGAATGCGTCATCGCCATTGGACGGTACGTTCTTTTAAAGCGTGGTTGGCAGAGGGGGTAAACTAAAAAACACCCCGTCATTGCGAGCGCAGCGCGGCAATCTCACTACCTTCGAGCGTAGAGATTGCCGCGCTACGCTCGTAATGACACTGCTTATCAATACCTCCTTGTCTGCAGCTAAGTTGGGTATACAAGGTTATTTGGGAATATCCGCAGCACATGAAGCGCTGCGAGCAATTAAGTAAATGGAGATAGAGATGAAAAACATTCAGATAATGAGAAATTTTTTTGGCGCTGTAACCGTAATGGCGGCGCTGGCCGCTTGTGGTGGAATTGGCGGCGGAGCCGGTGGTGGCACGGGCGCAGCATCGCCGTTTGTTAAAGCAAATGCCGCGACCGAGCTCAACGGTAGTTACACCCTGGCAGATGTGAACCTGACGTTGCGTCAAAACGATAACGTCGAAGAAAATGAGTCGGTTAAAGCGTTGCCTGCACAGGCTGAGGTCGAAAAAATGTTCCGCCAATACGTTTACAATGAAATGGCTGCGCGCGGTCTGTATTCGAAAAACTCAGCGACCAAACTGAATGTCGACATTACCTACACCCGCGTATTTGCCGGTGAAACTTTCGGTACGGTTACCGGTTGGG
>CAJQNE010000467.1 GCA_905479545.1 uncultured Gammaproteobacteria bacterium
CACTTTTACGGCTATCGAAAAATGCCGTGTGCCAGTGATTGCAGCCATGCATAAGGCCTGCATCGGTGGCGCTATAGACATGACCACCGCCTGCGACCTGCGCTATGCCACCAACGATGCCTATTTTTCGATTAAAGAAATTGACATCGGCATGGTTGCCGACGTTGGCACACTACAACGGCTGCCACAGATAATTGGTGACGCAAAAATGCGTGAGTTGGCGTACACCGGCCGCGACTTCGGTGCCGCTGAAGCCGAAAAACTGGGCTTCCTGAACGCAACATTCGCAGATAAAGACTCGATGATGTCCGAGGTTAGCTCTATTGCGGCCACCATCGCCGCTAAGTCTCCACTCGCCATTCGCGGCACTAAACACATATTGCGTTACACCCGCGATCACGGTGTTGAAAACAGCTTAGATTACCTAGCCACCTGGAATGCCAGCATGCTGCTGTCGACGGACTTACAAGAAGCCATGACGGCAACATTTGACGCCCGTACTCCCAAGTTTGCCGATTCGTAAAAATACTGATCAACTAGCGGATGCTGCGGCCCTTCACGCCGCAGACATCCGCCAGTGTCGGCTGTGCGAAGCTGAATTACCGCTGGGTCCGAAACCCATAGTGCAACTGCACTCCGGCGCAAAAATCCTTATAGCCAGCCAGGCTCCGGGCAGCATTGCGCACAACAGTGGCAAGCCTTTTTACGATCCTTCGGGGATAAGGCTCAGAAATTGGTTGGGCCTCACTGAAGCCGAGTTTTACAACCCTGAACTCGTCGCGATCTTACCAATGGGCTTTTGCTACCCCGGAAAAGGCCAAGGCGGTGACCTCCCGCCTATTCCACGCTGCGCAGAAACCTGGCAAGCGAAAACGCTGGCTTTGTTGCCTGCCATTGAACTGACACTGGTCATCGGCCAATACGCCATGCGCTGGCACCTACCCGACACGCCCTAGAAAACACTGGGCGATATCGTTAAAAATCGCCACGAGCTCCCCGAGGGTTTAGTACCGCTGCCGCACCCCAGCCCACGAAATAATATTTGGCTGCGAAAGAACCCGTGGTTTGAACAAGACGTTGTGCCGGAACTACAGCGCAAAGTATCAGCACTGATAACTACGTAGTCGGTAGCTACCAAAACCTTACTACCCGTCCCGGAACTGCAACTTAGCCAACCGGGCATATAAACCTTGTTGCTGCATTAGCTCCTCATGCGTGCCTTCCGCGACAATCTTGCCACCATCCAACACTACAATCCGGTCAGCCTCGCGAACGGTGGCGAGTCGGTGGGCAATAACCAGTGTCGTGCGGTTTTCGGTGAGCTCTTCCAATGCCTGCTGAACTAACTGCTCAGACTCAGCATCCAAAGCGCTGGTTGCCTCATCGAGCAGCACAACAGGCGCGTCCTTGAGCATGGCGCGGGCGATAGCAATACGCTGCTTTTGACCACCCGATAGGCGGACACCGCGTTCACCAAGAAAAGTATTAAAGCCCTCTGGCTGTGCTCTCAGGAAGTCTGCAGCCGCAGCGTGTTGCGCGGCGTCGATAACTTCCGCGTCGGAGGCCGCGGCACGACCATAGCGAATATTTTCCATTGCCGAATCGGCGAATATAACAGCCTCTTGCGGCACTAATGCAAACTGTTCACGTACCGCATCGGGCTCGCAATGTTTTAGATCGACACTGCCAACCTCAACCGCGCCTTGCTGCGGATCATAGAAGCGCAGCAACAGCTGAAATATTGTCGTTTTGCCTGCGCCGGACGGCCCCACCAATGCAACCGTTTCACCTTGCCGTATGTTCAGGTTTATATTTTTGAGAACCGGCACGCCGGGTCGTGAAGGGTAACTAAAACTCAAGCCGGAGAACTGGATATTGCCGTCTGCACCCGGCTTGGCCATAGGCTGCTCAACCGGCAGCTGGCTCTCTACCGCGAGCAATTCAGTTAAACGCTCAGTCGCACCCGCAGCACGTTGAAGCTCGCCCCAGCTCTCGCTTAGGGCACCCACTGCGCCAGCCGTAAATACCGCATACAACAGAAACTGCCCCAGTTCCCCTGCGGTCATGCGACCTTCCAGTACTGCGTGTGCGCCAATCCAGAGCACCAGCACCACCGCACCAAACACCAGCATAATAACCATCGCGGTTAACGCCGCCCGGTTAGTGATACGCCGCAGCGCGGTTGTAAAGCTATCGGTTACCGACGCATCAAAGCGGTCGGTTTCATGCTGCTGTTGACCAAATGCCTGCACCGTAGCTACCGCGTTCAGTACCTCTTGCGCTACGGCGCTGCTATCAGCGATTCGGTCCTGACTGTCGCGTGAGAGTTTGCGAACCCGGCGGCCGAAGATAATCAGCGGCACCATGACCACCGGAATTAACAACAGAATCATACTGCTGAGTTTCAGGCTGGTGATCAGCAGCATCGTCAGACCGCCAATCAGCAGCAGCGTATTACGCAACGCTATTGAGACACTGGAGCCGATCACCGATTGAATCAGAGTGGTGTCGGTGGTTAGGCGCGACAACACTTCGCCGATGCGGGTTGATTCAAAAAACACCGGGCTTTGCCGTAACACGTGTGAATAGACCTTACTGCGAACATCGGCTACTAGTCGCTCGCCAATCCACGATACCAGGTAATACCGTAGTGCCGTTGCCGCAGCCAATATCAGCGCCACGGCAAACAGAGCGAGAAAATATCGGTCAATCTGCTCAGCATTGTTTCGGGAAAAACCTAAGTCAATCATGTACCGAAAGGCCACCGGCAACGTTAATGTGGCCGCTGCCGCGGCGATAAGCGCGATGCTGGCAGCCACGATTCGTGACCGGTAAGGGCGCAAAAATGGCCACAACTGGAATAGCGGCCAGATAGTTTTGGCTTTCTTGGTTTTTTCGGAACTGTCAATCACGTCAGATAGTCGTCGGGCGCAGCAAGCGCGCCAGTGTAAACGGCTAGCGATTGACTCACTAGCCTGATTTTGCCGGGTGCTGACGACACGAGAAGCAATTCACTGCAAACTCACTGCTCCAACACCATCCGCATTATCCGTCGAAGCATGGACAGCGAATCGTGCAAAAGGCTTAAAGCCATTTCATAACAAAGCATCATCGCGATTGCTGCCGGAAGCCAAAACGAGGGCCTGTTTCCGACGAACTCAACTTCTGGCCAGTCCCGATATTCGCTTCTGCTATTGACACAAAGCGGTAGCGAATATTTTGCGCTTTATGCTTATCACCCTTGCTTAAGCCGCGCCTCAAGTTGTTCGCATACAGCTTCCAGTACCTGCACCCGGGCTTGCCATTTTTGGTTAGCCGCAATCAGTGTCCAGGGCACCTTATCGGAGCGCACAACCATATCGTGCACCGCCTGTTCGTAATCATCCCAACGGTCACGGTTGCGCCAATCTTCATCAGTGAGCTTCCACGACTTATGCGGTGTTTCAGCCCGGTCTTCAAATCGCTTCAGCTGTTCTTCATTGCTGATGTGCAACCAGAACTTGCACACTACCGTGCCGTGATCGACCAGCTGCTGTTCAAAGTCGTTTATTTCTTCGTAAGCCCGCTGCCACTCATCATTGCGGGCAAAACCTTCAATTCTTTCGACTAGTACGCGGCCATACCAACTACGGTCAAAAATCGCCATTTCGCCAGCAAGCGGCGACTTTTGCCAGAAACGCCAGAGATAATGCTGAGCGTGCTCTTCTGCTGTCGGTGCAGCAATCGGGATAACTCTGTACTGCCGCGGGTCGACCGAATGGATTATTCGGCGAACGGCGCCACCCTTACCGGCGGCATCCCAACCCTCAAACATCAGCAAAGTAGAGACACCGGCCCGCTTAGCTCGTTGCTGTAAGCGATTTAAGCGGCTTTGCGCTGCGGCCAATCGCTGCTTGTATTCAGCCTTACTTAACCGGCTATCCAAATCGACACTACGCAACACGTTTTTTTCGGTACTAACCGCTGGCAGTTCGTCCACTTCCGGCAGTTTAACCTCACGACTTAAATGTGCTTTCAGCGTCGCCAGCAAGTGTTCGCCGACAGCGAGACTGCGAAAGCGGTCATGTGCACCGTCGATTATTTTCCACGGTGCCAGTGGCGCGTCGGTTTGCTTAATCATGTGCTCGGTGGCAGCTACGAATTCGTCATATAAATGCCAGTTTTCCCAAGCATCACCGGCGATACGCCAAGCTGTGGCGGGGTCCGCCTCCAGAGCGTGAAGGTGTTTACGCTGCTGGTCTTTATCGAGGTGCAGCCAGTATTTAATGATCAGCGCACCGTCATCCGTAAGCAGCTGCTCAAACTCGCTGATTTTGCTGAGCGCGGCATCAAATCTGTTCTCATTACCATCGCCCTTTACCCGTTGTTGTAACGGCTGCGAATACCAGGCACTGAGATAGAGACCTATCTGGCCTTTGGCAGGCATATCACGCCAGTAGCGCCAATACTCAGGTCGCTGCTTTTCGCTCGGCATAAGCTCGCCATATGCGTTGGTTTTAATCCAACGCGGGTCCATCCACTCGTTTAATAGCGAAACAGTCTCGCTTTTGCCGGCACCTTCCACTCCGCCAATAACAATTATGACGGGGAACTTCGCATCCTTAAGCAAAAACTGCACATCGAGCAATTTTGCGCGCAGCTCGTCCTCACGTTTAGTAAACTCGCTTTTACTGATTTTTTTGGCGGCTTCTACAGCTTCTAACATCGATATATTCTCGCTCTTTTTTGTTTTATGCAGGCTACTCCATCAGTATGCAAAGTGACAGCCCATGCTAGCCATTCCACCACTCACGAACGCCGGTGGCGACGTACTCCGTTGGCAACATTGGCCTGCTGAGAAACAGCAACTTGCGACGGCGCTGTTAGCTAAATACGGTTTACAGCTGATATTGAGTGAAGCGGACGAGCCTATTCCGGGTAGTTTCTGGGGTGACGATGAAGCGGGCTTAGTAGCGAGCTGCTTGTATGTGCGACCTGACACTCCGGTTCATTCGCTGTTGCACGAAAGCTGCCATTACATCTGCATGACCCCGGCCCGGCGTGGGGCGCTGCATACCAATGCTGGCGGCACCGTTCTGGAAGAGTGTGCTGTTTGTTATCTACAACTGCTTCTCGCTGACTCACTAGGAATCGCCCGGCAGTTACTGTTTCACGATATGGACAGCTGGGGGTATAGCTTCCGGCTTGGCAGCGCCGAACAATGGTTCCTACGCGACGCCGATGACGCACTGGCGTGGTTGCAGCAGCACCAATTGGTCGATGGAAATTCGCTACCCACCGGACAATTAAGACAGTAAGTCAGGCTTTTCTCTCCCTGTGAGCAGAAAATGCCCACCTCTTGTCCGGATTCACTTCGGTCGCATTGCGGCGGCGCGGCACACTAGCCTTTTCCTGCCACCCATTACGTGCCATGGCTACCACTGCGTCACTCATCGGCAAAGCCACACAGCAATCCAGCAGCAAAGCACCTGGGCCGGACAGGCGAACCAGTTTAAAACTCCTGATTGAGTTACAGCAAAACCCTACGGAAACTTTGCAGCGCTTAACCGAACAATACGGCGGAGTGGTAAGGCTTCAACCAGGGCTGTCACGGCTATGGATTATTTCAGACCCTCAGTACTTACAGCGGCCGCTGTATGAAAATGCAGCCAACTATGCCCGGGCAGGTCTATTCCGCTCGTTAAAACCTGCACTGGGTGATGGTTTAATGGTCTCATCCAATGATGACCGCGACGGGCTACACGAGCTTCTCAGCAATGCTTTCCAGCCCCGGCGGCTCAAGCAGTTATCGACGACCATTCAGGCCTGCGTGCAATGGCGTGCAGCTCATTGGCTAGAGCAGCCGGCAACGCCCCATAATCTGGTAACCGAAACTCAGCAACTGTCTCTTGATATCCTCTGCCAACTGTTGTTTGGTCCCGAAAGCAACTCAATTAGCCGCAGCATTCAACCACTATTAGCAACAGCCCATCGATGGATGGATAGCCGCTCCGACCAGACACTTAACTCTCCCGGCTGGTTGCCCACATCACACAACCGCCACCTCAAAGCGGCAATGCAGCAACTCGATGCCATACTAAGCGCTTCACTCGAACACGCCAGACCCCGAATGCGCGATGCCGATACGCTATTAGAACTATTAGTCGGGCTACGTGCAGGCGGCGGCGGTGAACCCTTGTCGACTGCGACCCTTTTGAGCGAACTCCGCGGGCTGCTGCTATTGGCCCAGCGAAATCTTGCCAGTGCCCTGTTTAGCAGTAGCTGGCTGTTAGCCAACGATACAAGCTCACAGCGGGTTGTCGGCAGCGAAGCCGCTACCATCGCCCAACGTGGCGACGACGACGTTACAACACAAGCGGCATACTCTCGCATGGTAGTCGAAGAGTCGCTAAGACTTTACCCGCCTACCTGGGCATTCTCGCGACAGACGCTGGCCGATGACATGCTTGGCGACTACGCGATTAGTGCCGGTTCACTTATTCTGATACCCAATCAACTGGTTCACCGGAATAGTAGCGTTTGGCCAGAGCCATCGAAGTTCCAGCCGGACCGGTTTTCAGCGGTTAACCGGGTAAACCGACAGCGCGGCGCCTGGCTACCTTTTGGCGCGGGGCCAATGCAGTGCGTGGGCGACCAGCTATCGATCGCAGTTTTACAGCTTACGATCGTACATATTGCCGGAATTGGAAATTGGCAGCTGGAAAACAATGACAAACCTGAAATGGCGGCTAATCTTGTGCTGGAACCGGCGACTCAAGTGCAAGCAAGCTTTTCGCCGCAAATCTAACGTAGCGCTATTGGAACACTCTCGGCAAAAATCAATTAGAATTCCGGCCGATATTCGCCAACGGACTCCTAATGCTTAACTCCCCCTTTGCGTACAAAATGGCTCGCAATGCGCTATTTAAACTGGATGCAGAAACCGCTCACACCGTAACCATGAAAAAACTGCGACTAATGGCGAAAATGGGTATGAGCAAAGCGCTTAACCCTGGCGTCGCTGATGCACCGGTTGACGCAATGGGAATTACCTTTAAAAACCCAGTGGGGCTGGCAGCCGGGCTCGACAAAAATGGCGAGTGCATCGCGGCGTTTTCCGATGTAGGTTTTGGGTTTGTTGAAATTGGCACGGTCACTCCCCGAGCGCAACCTGGCAACCCAAAGCCGAGAATGTTCCGGCTCCCTGAACACCAAGCCATCATTAACCGACTCGGTTTTAACAACCACGGTGTCGATGCGCTCTGCGAGCAGGTGAAGCAAGCACGGCGGACAACAACCCTCGGTATTAACATCGGCAAAAACTTTGATACGCCGAATGAAAATGCAGCCGATGACTATCTGCATTGTTTAGCCAAGGTTTATCCCCTGGCCGATTACGTTACCGTCAACATATCGTCGCCCAATACCAAAAACCTGCGTGAACTTCAGTTTGGCGAATCTCTGGAGCAGCTATTGGGGGCTCTACAACAAAAACGGCTGGAACTGGCCGACCAACACGGTCATCGTGTGCCCATGACAGTAAAAATCGCGCCAGACATGGATGCAGAACTGTTGCCACAGCTTGCCGAAACATTGGTTAAATTCGGTATAGACGGTGTTATTGCCACTAACACTACCAATAGCCGCGAAGCTGTTGCGGGCCATAAGTTTGCTGGCGAAACCGGCGGGCTAAGCGGTGCGCCATTAACCGACAAGAGCACCGAAGTGATTAGCGCCCTCCGTGCTGCTGTCGGCAGCGAATTAGCAATAATCGGCGTCGGCGGGATTTTGTCCGGAGACGATGCAGCAGCAAAAATTCGGGCTGGCGCGAACTTAGTACAAATTTATACCGGCTTTATTTACCAAGGCCCACCGTTGATCAAAGACTCAGTTACTCAGATCACGGCGTTGGGATAGGCTGCGCTACCACTCAGCCCAAGCACAATACATCCCGAAACTCTGCTCAGAGCAGCTCGACAAAATGCTTTAACCAAGAATTGCAGGCAAAAAAACACCCCTGCTCATTGCTGAACAGGGGTGCTTAGAAAACTCGTGCCTAAAGCGGTTAAACCTTTAACACAAGGATCGTTCTACTGATTAATCAGCAGTAACGTTTTCGGCTTGTGGGCCTTTTTGACCTTGGGTCACGTCCATATTGACTTTCTGGCCTTCTTTAAGGCTACGGAAGCCATCAGACTGGATTGCGCTGTGGTGTACGAATACATCCGGGCCGCTTTCCTGTTCGATGAAACCAAAACCTTTCTCGTCGTTAAACCACTTAACGGTACCGCTTACTTTAGACATAAAACTAACTACTCTTAACTCTGTTATCAACCAGATGGCCGATTTTTAAAATGCGTAACACTACGCGATTCCCATATTACACACTATTTGTTGAAATAGAAGATAATTTGTTAAAACTTATTTCATCGCTGCCAATGGCTCTATCTGGCGCGCTGATCGTAACTACAATTGAACAGCTGGTAATTAAAGGGTGTATTCCCAACCACTTTTACTGCTCCGTAATGTAAGGGTTACTGAGTCCTTGCTTGCGCGCAATACGTTCATTGCGCTGCCGCTCCCACTGGTCGACCGGATCAGCTTCCGCCCACTTCTCTAGCTGCTGAGCCTGGCTGCCCCGCAACTCCACTCCGTAGCGATCACGCATATAAAACGCCGTGCGGGCGATATCACCGCGAACCTCCGGCGGCGGTTCAACCCGGCGATCGACTTCAAAGTCGCAGCGACCGTACTTTCGTGGCTCGCCCCGCACTTCACCGAAAGGATAGCTACTACGATGCTTGTTCAATTCGCCGATAGTCGGCTGAAGGTTATGCAAATCATTGTGTGCTTCCCTGAACCCATCATCGGTCGCTAAACAGCAATCACGACCATTAACCGTTTCGCCGCGGCTATTTTTGCAGTTCCGGGCTTCCCAACAGGCTCTTGGTTTCCCGAGCCACGAAGCAGGAATAACGTGTTCTGCCTCAATACGACCGCCACGAATACGGTCTTCCTGAACTTTGTAACCGCATTCGCTGCTATCAATTTTTCGCCGAGACTTGTCGAAGCCGCAGCCACAATAAAAATCGATACGATGATCGCCGTGAACTTCGTACAGCCAGCGCTTAGCTTCGCGAAAATCACCGGCAATCTGGCTGCTTTCTGGTTTGCCTGCGTTATCAACGGCTTTTGGTTGTTGCGGAGATTGCGCGTCATTGCTCATAACACTGGCAGGCACATCCACTCCAGCTTGTTGCAGAATATTCGCAATCGGTTGAGGGATTTTCACGCCGAGCGCGCCTAACCCAAGAACCACAATTGCAGCAATAACTAACAAGGTACGTTTATTCATCAATAGCTTCTAATGTTGGTCGCTTCTGATCACCGGTATTGAGAAGCAGTACTTAGGAATGGCATTTCGTGTCTAACTGATACGAAAAGCTATGCAAGATGTGTATTGAGGTAACTCACGGTTTGTCGGTATGCCTGTTCCGTATCGCTGCCGGCTGCAGGATCATAATCAACCGTAAGCACCGAGTGCGATAGCATTTTCGGCGACGGCAGCACCGCAGCCTCAAACCCTGCACCGAATATTTCTTCGTAGCGGTCGAAGCGCTCACGCGGGCACATGACGTCGCGGTTGAACCGCAGTGCCAATAGTGGCTTATCGCCGACAGCCGTACAGGCGACGACCCGAGCTTCATCACTTCCGGAAAGTCCGGTCGACTGTTTCCATTTAGCTGAAAAAACATTGCCCAAATGGCTCGGTTGACTCGCCACCGGCGCGGCGACCGCATCATCTATAACCAGCGACAACACAAAACCGCCCGTCAGACACATCCCAATAGCGCCCACTTTGCCATCTGTACGTTGCTGAAGCAGACGGGCAAGCGCCCGCAGCCATTCGGTAAATTCAGCACTTTTCCGACGATTTAATAAAGCGAACTCACGCCGTAAACAAATGCTTACGAGCGACTTACCGACCGAATAACGCTGCCCGACGTCGCCGAATAGATGGGGCAGGTAAACGGAAAACCCATCGTCATACAGACGATCGATTAACGCCAGACTATGTTCGGTGATGCCGGGCAATTCCTGCAAAAGCAAAATGCCCCGCCCGCCAGCCTGTTCGCGACAATAGATAGTCCGTTCCTGCCCGCCATGAGCGAACAGGAACGAGTCCATTGACTCTGTCGTGCTAGCCGCCATCCGTGCCGCCTTTACGGCAAACTACTTTCGCTTCTTGCGGTTAGGCATATGAATAGCCCGGTTATCTACCGCAAGAGCCGCTTCGTGCACAGCCTCAGACAGCGTCGGGTGAGCGTGAATAATACGGGCCAGATCTTCAGCCGTACCACTAAACTCCATGGTCACGACGGCTTCGGCGACTAACTCAGATACTGCCGGACCAATCATATGCACGCCTAAAACCTCGTCGGTTTCTGCGTGGGCAATCACTTTAACGAAGCCATCATCAGCATTCATGGCTTTCGC
>CAJQNE010000468.1 GCA_905479545.1 uncultured Gammaproteobacteria bacterium
CGCACGCGATCGGCGGCGGTTTGCAGCGCAGCGCGCTGAGCCGGGTCGATACGTTTGAGTGCGGCCTGCATTTCGGCTTGAGTTATTTCCAGTTCTGCGACACTTTTGACATCGAGCCGATCGAATTTCTTCGTGTACTCGAGCAACGCAGCGTCGCCACTGCTTTTCACAGCAGTTAGCACTTCCGTAACGATATTCTGCACCGCAGGATCAGCCACTTCTTCCCAGGCACGCAGCTCGTTGAGGCGTGCCTGGAAGTCGGCATCAGTGGTGCTCAGTCGAGCAATTTGCGGTTTGAGCTGATTTGCAGACATTGGACAATCTCATTGCCCGTCGCGTGGTCTGAATGACCTAAGCTCAGGGCTTAATAATTAAGGTGCTAAGACTTCTTTTAAGTCGTTTATTAATGCAGTGATGGCGGTATGCTTGGTTTTCAGGGCGGCACGGTTAGCGATGAGCCGGGTGCTGATATCAGCGATATGCACTAGCGGCTCCAGGTCGTTTGCCCGTAGCGTGTTACCGGTGTCAACCAAGTCGACGATGACGTCAGCTAAATCTACCAGCGGTGCCAGTTCCATTGAGCCATACAACTTGATCAAATCAACATGTCGGCCTTCGGCAGCAAAGTGGCGGCGAGCGACATTGACGTACTTGGTCGCAACTTTAAGCCGCTGACGGCCGCTAAGGTCGAAGTCTTTTGGCCCGGCAACCACCAGCTGACACTTGGCGATGCCTAAATCCAACGGCTCGTACAAGCCTTCGCCGCCATGCTCCATCAACACATCTTTACCCGCCACACCAATATCCGCCGCACCGTGCTGCACATAGGTAGGGGCATCAGTAGCACGCACGGCCAGCAGCCGCACATCGGCGCGAGTGGTTGGAATGATTAGCTTACGGGTAGTGTCCAGATTTTCAGTTGGCTCAATGCCCAATGGCGCCAACAGCGGCAGTGTGTCTTTAAGAATACGACCTTTAGAAAGCGCAATGGTAATTCCTTCAAAAGTAGCCATTAGCCAGCCTCCGAACCAGAAATACGCTGAATCTTAGCGCCGAGGCTACCCAGCTTTTCCTCTATACAGTCGTATCCACGATCGATGTGGTGAATATGTGACACCGCGGTCTGACCGTCAGCCACCAGCGCAGCCAGCACCAGGCTGGCCGAAGCACGCAAATCTGTCGCCATTACCTGCGCTGCATTAAGTTTTTCGACACCCCGAACAATAGCGGTATTGCCTTCAATTTTGATGTTCGCGCCCATGCGCTGCATTTCCGGCACGTGCATAAAGCGGTTCTCGAAGATATTTTCAGTCACCGTCGCAACCCCATCGGCCACTGCGTTGAGCGCCACAAATTGCGCCTGCATATCAGTCGGAAATGCGGGGTGAGGCGCCGTATGAATATTGACAGCCAATGGTCGTTTACCGGCCATATCGAGGGTAATAAAACCCGAACCTGACTCTATCTTGCCGCCCGCTTCCTGAAGTTTTACCAGCGTAGCATCGAGCCAGCGGGCATCGGCATCACGCACCGTCACTTTGCCGCCGGTAATGGCAGCGCCCACTAAAAAGGTGCCGGTTTCGATACGATCACCCATCACCGAATACTCAGCGCCATGCAGCCGCTCAACACCTTCAATAACCAGCTCACTGCTGCCCGCTCCGGTGACTTTCGCCCCCATCGCGTTCAGACAATTGGCTAAATCTACAATCTCCGGCTCACGCGCCGCGTTCTCGATAATCGTCGTGCCTTCAGCCAGCGTCGCCGCCATCATCAGGTTTTCGGTGCCGGTTACCGTTACTGTCTCCAGCACCAGTCGCGTGCCCTGCAGGCGTTTGCATTTGGCGTGAACATAGCCGTTCTCGACACGAATATCGGCACCCATTTTCCGCAGGCCCTGAATGTGCAAATCCACTGGCCGTGAGCCGATAGCGCAGCCGCCGGGTAGCGATACCTCGCACTCGCCATACTTAGCCAGCAACGGGCCGAGCACTAAAATAGAGGCGCGCATCCGCGACACCAGCTCGTAAGGAGCAACCTGGCTGTGAATAGTCGACGGATCAACCTCTACCGCCTGACCATCACCTACCGTAACGGTCGCGCCCAAATGGCCCAGCAGTTCAATGGTGGTGGTCACGTCGTGCAAATGCGGAACATTTTGAATAACGACGGTCTCGTCAGCCAGCAAAGTCGCCGCAAGAATCGGTAACGTGGCGTTTTTCGCGCCACTGGCACGCACTTCGCCATTCAGTACCGTGCCACCATCGATTAATAACTGGCTCATGCGCCCTGCTCCGCCGCGTACTGTTCTGGTGTCAGAGTTTTGAGCGAGAGTGCGTGTAAGGCACCGCTGCTAATCAAATCGCCCAATCCGGCGTATACCAAGCGATGCCGCGCCAACGGCCGCATCCCCGAGAAAGCCTCACTAACAATCAACGCTTCAAAATGTTGACCGTCCGCGCCTTCCACTTTAACAGTGGCATCGGGCAATTCGGCTTTAATTAGCTGCTCAACTTCAAGGGCTTGCATTCAGTGCTCGGCGGATAGGTTCATATGGGGCGCGCATTGTACTGAAAATAGTCAAATGCTGCTTAGGGGTGAGCTGGTCGGTAGTTGGGGAACCACAGATTTCACTGATTACACAGATATTCTTGGAAAATTTCCGCCGTAGGCTTCTCTATTCTGATGCTCGAATAATAGGAAAATATAACGTCGGTATGCGGCTACCGCCGCTACTTGGTAAACCGAGCCCTAGCAAAGCTGTTACCAAAACTTCGGATAAGCCGAGCGTTTCGACCAACGCTAAAGGCTATTTTAATCCCTGTAATCTGTGAAATCTGTGGTTAAAACAACCGGCTAATCCGGCTGAATATCTTTGAGCTGTCGGCTTACAGCTAACCAACTACCCAACATGCCGAGGCCGGCACCGGCGAGCAGCGTGCCGAGGAACTGCAGCAAGCTGAGGCCACCCAAGCGGTAATCGCTGCCGTAAAGAGAAGCGAGTTGATTAACCGGGCCACCGAGGGCGAATAGCGCGATAAACACCAACACTATTGCCAATAGACCACCGCCAAGGCCATACCAGAGGCCGCTATACAAAAATGGCCGCCGAATAAAGGCATCGGTACCACCCACCAGCTTGGTCACAGCAATTTCGTCGCGGCGGTTCTGAATCTCCAGGCCAATAGTGGTACCGACGACAATAGTGACCGCCACGCCGAGCATAATGGCGATTAGCAAAGCCGCGCGCTTCAATAGCGACACGATCGCAAACAGCCGCTGAAGCCACAGTTCGTCGAGCTGGGCGACCTCTACTTCCGGCAGCCGTTGCAGCTCATGTACAAAGCCCGCAAGTGCTGTGGGGCTTTGAATCTGATCGTTCAGCGACAGAATAATTGTCGCCGGCAGCGGGTTCTCATCAAGCAGGGCAAGTGCAGCATCAAAATCCGACAGCTCGCGAAATTCCGTCAGCGATTGCTCACGGCTTAACGCCCGCGCAGCTAACACTTCAGGCTTTTTCTCCAGCTGCACGGCCAGCGTCGTAGCGCGTTCATCGCTAATACGCTCTTCGAGGAACAGCGAGGCCTGCACCCGGCCATCACTGCGCGCACCGGCTTCATCGAGGTTTGCGAGTAGCACTGAAAAGGCCACGGGTAGTGCTAGTGCTACGCCGACAACAGCAATAATCAGCGCGGTAGTAAACGGCTGAGCCGTTAGTCGGCCGAGGCTGTACATCAGCATTTGCGCACGGCGCATGCTGTCGACTTTTACGCCTGCCAATACCGGTGAAGCACTGGCTTTCTGCGCGCTAACGCCACGGCTCGCACCACGCTTAACGGCGGACTTTTTAACTGCCGCTTTTTTCACCGCACCTTTCTTCGCTGCCATTAGCGCTTCGCCCCGGGATTTCTACCAGCGGATCGAGGGTTCACCGACGGCATAGCCGGCGCCACACCCGGTGGTAAACCACCAGTCGTTCGCACCATGGGTGCGTTTTTAAGCCGGCCTTCGTGCAGCATCAGGCGGCGTTGGCCGAGCTGCTCAACCAACAGCTGGTCGTGGCTGACGATCAAAACCGTCGCGCCAATGTGATTAAAATTAGCAAACAACCGCATCACTTCGAGCGACAACTCCGGGTCGAGATTACCGGTAGGTTCGTCGGCCAGAATGAGCGGCGGCTTGTTCACGACCGCCCGGGCAATGCCTACGCGCTGCTGCTCACCGGTAGACAGCGAACCGGGGTTCTGGCGCAACTTGCTGAGCAGATCGACCTTACTGAGAGCCGCCTGCACCCGACGATTGATTTCACGGTGCGGCGCGCCCGCAATCACCAGTGGCAACGCCACGTTATCAAATACCGTGCGGTCGTTGAGCAGCTTGTGATCCTGAAAAATCACACCAACGCCGCGCCGGTAGCTCGGAATTTGCCGCGGCGTAATTTTATTCAGCTGATGGCCGTTAACGATAATTTCACCGTCGCTGGGCCGCTCGATAAGCGCCAGCAGCTTCAACATGGTGCTTTTACCAGCGCCTGAGCGACCGGTAACGAAGGCCATTTCACCGCGTTCTACGGTGAAATTGATATTCGCCAGCGCTTCATGGCCATTGGCATAGCGTTTGCGAACTTGCTGAAATTCAATCACGAAGTGGCGGCAACCATTAGTAGAAATGTAGGCGTAGACGGAAATTGATGCAAAATGCCGCAGCAAATGTCCACTACATTAGCCCTTGCTGGGGAACAGACTACCGATGAATTCATCAGCTTTAAACACGCCAAGGTCTTCGCGCGCTTCACCAACGCCAATAAAGCGAATAGGCAATGTCTGTTCAGCCTTACCTGCAGCGAATTTATGCGCCACAGCAAACAGCACACCGCCCTTCGCCGTGCCGTCGAGCTTGGTTATCGCCAGGCCGCTTAGCGCGACCGCTTTATTAAATATTTCGACCTGTGACAGCGCGTTCTGACCAGTACCGCCATCGATAACGAGCAATGTTTCGTGCGGCGCGCTGTCATCCAGTTTGCCGAGCACACGTTTCACTTTTTTCAACTCATCCATCAGGTTGTCTTGGGTATGCAGACGACCCGCCGTATCGGCGATAAGCACGTCGATATTCCGCGCCTTGGCCGACTGCAACGCATCAAAAATAACCGAAGCCGAGTCTGCCCCTGTGTGTTGGGCAACCACCGGAATATCATTCCGCTCGCCCCACACCTGCAACTGCTCAACCGCGGCAGCTCGGAAGGTATCGCCCGCAGCCAACATTACTGAGTTGCCTTGTTCACGATAGAAATGCGCCAACTTGCCGATAGTAGTGGTTTTACCCACGCCATTAACGCCAACCACCAGAATAACGAACGGGCCAGCGCGGTCAGCCGGGATAGTCAGTGGCTTATCGCAAGGCGCCATTAGCTCGCCAAGAATATCGCGCAGCGCGGCGACAGCCTGTTCAGCACCGGGGTTTTTCTCTTTTGCTAGCCGGGTGCGCAGGTTCTCAACAATGTAATCAGTCGCTTCGACACCAACGTCAGCCATCAGTAGCTGTGTTTCTAAGTCTTCGAGAATGTCTTCGTCAACACCACCCGAAAACAGCGCGCCGATATCCGTCGTTAGCCAACTATTACCGCGCGACAGACCGGCTCGAATACGTTGCGCAAAGCTGAGTTTCGGCTGCGGTGGTGCCGGAGCGGCTTCTTCGCTAGCTTCCGGTAGCAGTTCAGCGGGCAAAATCGGTGGCAGCACCGGCGGCATTGTTGGTTCGAGCGCTGCAGGAGGCTCCTCTACCACCTCTGCGTCAGTTACATCCGCTTCAGCGGTCGTTTTAGCAGCCGCTTTGCCAGGCGCTTCAACCGGTGGCAGCTCAGGCGGCTGCTCAGCAACTACCTCAGGCGGGCTTGGTGGTAATTTGTCGCCGTCACCCGGCGGCGGTAACGACGGCTTCTGACCCGTGAAAATGCGTGCCAGCCATTGCAACGGCGCGATAAACAGCAGCCGTAAAAAATTCAGCCAGCCGCCATTCTCTTTCTCATTTTGATTGTTATTTTTGTTAGATTCGTTCGAGTTGTCGGGCGAGGTCATAGCAAATCAGCAAGCACAAAGAAGCGCGTATGCTAGTGGTGCATAGCAGCATTGTCGATGGCGACGATGCTTCAGTCCCCGCCAGGAGCCTTTGGACGTTTCGTGAGCAAAGCTAAAAAACCACAAAAACACCAGAAAAACAGCGGCAGCTTCCGCATTATCGCCGGCCGCTGGCGTGGCCGTCGGCTGCAGTTTCCAGCCAATGCCGAACTCCGCCCGACTGCTGACCGGGTGCGAGAGACGCTGTTTAATTGGCTGCAGCCATATATCGCGGGGGCCAATGTGCTGGATGCCTTTGCTGGCAGCGGAGCGCTATCGCTTGAAGCGCTTTCCCGGGGTGCTACGGCGGTTACCGCCTGGGATAAAGACCGCCACGCGGTTAGCGCAATACGCCAGCACGCCGATTCGCTGGGTTTAGCTGATGGCCAGCAGCTCAATGCACAGCCAACTGACTCACTAACCCGCTTGCAACAACCCGCTAGCGAGCCATTTGATATAGTGCTGCTCGACCCGCCTTTCCGACGTGGCTGGTGGCCGGATATTTTTTCAGTGCTCGCTAAACCGGAGAACGGTTGGCTGGCAGCTAACGCTCTGGTTTATATCGAATTTGAACGCGAAATGGCCACGCCAGAGCTACCAGAGGGCTGGGAAGTACTGCGACAACAAACAGCTGGTCAGGTCGCCGGTCAGCTGATCAGAACCTCAGCGCTACAACAACAGTAACCGAACAAGTACGCCGTAAATGGCAGATCAGGAAACAACCTATGAACATAATCGCCGCCTACCCCGGCACGTTCGATCCGCTTACTGAAGGCCATGCGAACCTGATTCAACGCGCTTCGGGTATGTTCGATACCTTACTGGTAGCAGTCGCCTCGGCTACCGGCAAGGAAACGCTGTTTAACCAGGACGAACGTATCGAGATGGCCCGTGAAACACTTAAAGAGTTCAA
>CAJQNE010000469.1 GCA_905479545.1 uncultured Gammaproteobacteria bacterium
GCCGGAGCTCTTTAGCTCTTGCTCGGTTTTACCCACCCAAGCCACTTCAGGCGCCGTGTATAGCACCGAAGGAATTACATCGTAATTCATATGGCCATGGCCCGTCGCAATTTTCTCAGCGACAGCTATACCTTCTTCTGAGCCCTTGTGAGCCAACATTGGCCCGCGGGTTACGTCGCCAACGGCCCATACATTCGGTAGGTTGGTTTCGCATAGGTTGCGGGTATCGATAAAGCCACGTTCATCCAGCTCAAGGCCGGCATCTTTAGCCACCAGACCTTCGGTGTAGGGCCGACGGCCTACCGCAACAATAACCTTCTCGAACTTCTGAGTCTGCTCTTCACCTTTGTCATCTTCAAAGGTTAGCGCCACAGCAGTCTTGGTTTTCTTGCTACCGGTTACACGGCAACCCAGCTTCACATCGAGACCTTGTTTAGCGAACAGCTTAAGGCCCTCTTTCTGAATGTCCTGGTCGGCCATAAACAGAAAATCAGACTGTGCTTCGAGCAGTGTTACCTCTGAACCAAGCCGGCGCCATACGCTACCTAGCTCCAAACCAATAACTCCGGCACCAATGACACCCAGTGTTTTAGGCACCTTATCGAACTCCAGCGCACCCCAGGAATCAACGATTTGCTCATCATCAATAGGCGCTGCGCCAATATCAATCGGTGTTGAACCGCTGGCGAGAATTACATGGGTGCATTCCAACGTTTCAGCTTTACCGTTCTTCAGCGGCGTAAACTCAACGCGACCCGCGCCAAGCAACTGGCCCGTACCGGCAAGGCCTTCGACGCCGTTGGCTTTGAATAGCGCACTAATTCCGCCGGTCATACCTTTAAGAATTTTGGTCTTACGGGCCTGCATTTTTTCCAGATCGAAACTCAGGCCTTTAACGTTAATTCCGTGGTCGGAGAATTCATGTTCGGCTTTCTCGTACTCATGCGACGACTCCAGCAACGCTTTAGACGGTATGCAACCAGCATTCAGGCAGGTGCCACCAAAAGCGTGCGAACCATCATGATTTACCCACTTATCGATACAAGCAGTTTTTAAGCCCAACTGTGCGGCGCGAATCGCGGCCACGTACCCGGCAGGACCAGCGCCGATAACGACGACATCATATTTTGTAGACATTTTTCATTCCTTAATTCTCGAACCACAGATTCCACGGATTACACAGATAATTTCTGTCTGTGTTTGGCTGCCCCAATTGCGGCGCCGGTTAATCCGTGAAATCTGTGCAATCTGTGGTTTAAAGTTCTTAGCGACGTGCAATCACACCTGCAGCAATAAACGCGCGGGCTCTTCAATGCACTCTTTCACCGTACGTAAGAAGCTAACAGCCTCTTTGCCGTCAATAATGCGGTGATCGTAGCTAAGCGCCACCATCATCACAGGCCGTATAACAACCTCGCCGTTCTCAACAATCGGCTTATCGTTAATGGCGTGCATACCCAGAATGCCGCTTTGTGGCGGGTTCAGAATGGGAGTGCTGAGCCAGGAACCGAAAATTCCGCCATTCGTGATGGAGAACGTACCACCGGTTAGTTCATCCATACTCAGCTTGCCTTCCTGAGCTTTCGCACCTAACGCCCGAATGCTCTTTTCAACATCGCCAAAACTTTGCTGATCCGCATCGCGCACCACTGGCACAACTAAACCACGTGGTGACGAAACAGCGATGCCGAGATCGTAGTAACCGTGGTAAATAATATCGGTGCCATCGATAGAAGCATTGACCGCGGGATAGCGTTTCAGGCCTTCGATACACGCTTTAACGAAGAACGACATAAAGCCGAGCTTCACATCGTTGCCTTTAACGAACTGGTCCTGATATTTTTTCCGCAGATCCATCACGGGTTGCATGTTGATTTCGTTGAAGGTGGTCAGCATCGCCGCGCTTTGCTGAGCTTCCACTAAACGCTCCGCAATACGCTGGCGCAGACGCGTCATAGGTACACGTTGTTCCACACGCTCGCCGCTCGGCAGGTTTATTTCTTCGTCAGCGGCTTTACTTGTCGTAGCCGGAGCGGACTCAGCAGCCTTGGCGGGCGCAGCATCGCCTTTCTTAGCACCGCCACTTTCAACAAACGCCAGAACATCTTTCTTGGTCAGGCGACCATCTTTACCCGTGCCAGTCACTTGACTGGGGTCAATTCCATGCTCATCAACCACACGACGGACTGCAGGGCTCAGCGACTGCTCTGAACCAGAGTCGGCATCATCAGAGTCGCTGGCGCTTTCGGCTGATTTCTCAGCCGGAGCTGCCGCGACGCTGCCATTTTCGTCGATTTTTGCAATCAACTGACCAGAGGTAACGGTAGTTCCGACCTCAACGACAATATCACTCAACACGCCCGACTTCGGCGCAGGACATTCCAGCACGACTTTGTCGGTTTCGATGTCAACGATATTCTCGCCTTCTTCTACTGCATCACCGGGTTTCTTGTGCCATTCCACTAGCAGGCCGTCAGCTACGGATTCCGGAAGTGTCGGGACTTTTACTTCAATGGTCATTAGTTGTACTCCAAAACTTTAATTATTTAGCGCCCCGAATGATTCAACTAGTGAGTCAATGGGCAGGTTCATTCGGGGTTAGCCTTCCGGCAATTCCTTGGTATTTAATGCTTCATCGATAAGCCGCTGCTGCTGAATTTGATGTAACTTTGAGCTACCCGCAGCAGGCGATGCAGACGATTTCCGGCCTGCATAGCCGAGGTTTTGCTTAGCTCGCAACGTACTTTGCAGACGGTGGCGAATTTGTAACCAGGCACCTTGGTTGTAAGGCTCTTCCTGGCTCCAAACCAACTCTGTAGCTTTGCCATAGCCGTCCAGCGCCGCATCCAGATCTTCTTGCGGGAAGGGATAAAGCTGCTCGATTCGAATTAGCGCCACATTGGTAATTTCAGCTTCACGACGCGCAGTCAGCAGTTCGTAATAAACCTTGCCTGAGCAGAGCACCACCCGCTTCACTTTAGACTTATCCAGCTCGTCAACTTCATCGATAACTGGTTCGAACCGCCCTTCACTGAGTGAATCCAGCGGTGACATTGATAAGCGGTTGCGCAACAGACTCTTAGGCGTCATAACTACCAGAGGCTTGCGGTAGTCACGAAGCATCTGGCGACGAATCATATGAAACATCTGCGCCGGAGTACTCGGCACACAAACGGTGATGTTGTGTTCCGCACACAGTTGCAGGTAACGCTCAAGCCG
>CAJQNE010000470.1 GCA_905479545.1 uncultured Gammaproteobacteria bacterium
GGTTTCATCTACCCGATGGAAGGCAACTGGACCTGGGGTGGCGAAGCGGTATTTGGCTTGTACAGTCTGGGTGACCTTGGCTTCTCTGACTTTGCCGGTTCGGGCATCGTACACATGGCCGGTGCATCTGCTGCGCTAGCTGGCGTACTGCTACTCGGCGCACGTAAAGGCAAGTACGGCAAAGACGGCAAGATCAATCCAATCCTCGGTGCCAACATGCCGCTAGCGGCTCTCGGTACCTTCATCCTGTGGATGGGCTGGTTCGGCTTTAACGGTGGTTCAGTATTGAAACTGGGTGATGCTGCTTCAGCTAACTCTGTTGCTATGGTATTTCTGAACACCAACGCTGCTGCCGCTGGTGGTGCTATCGCTGCTCTGCTACTTGGCCGCGTACTGTTCGGTAAAGCTGATTTAACCATGCTGTTAAACGGCGCGCTAGCTGGCTTGGTTGCGATTACTGCAGAGCCTTCAACCCCGACCCCGCTGCAGGCTACCCTGTTCGGCGCACTCGGCGGTCTGTTGGTGGTATTGAGTATCCTGTCACTCGACAAGCTAAAAATCGACGACCCGGTTGGTGCTATCTCAGTACACGGTACCGTTGGTTTCCTAGGCCTGATGCTAGTGCCTATTACCAACAGCGGCTCAAGCTTCACCGGCCAGCTAATCGGCGCCGCTACCATCTTTGTTTGGGTATTCGGTTGTAGCCTGATCGTCTGGGGCGTACTGAAAGTTGTAATGGGTATCCGCGTCAGCGAAGAAGAAGAGTACGAAGGTGTGGATATTTCTGAGTGTGGTATGGAAGCCTACCCAGAATTCACTAAAGGCTAAATGCTTCGATAAGCCCAAGGATGGGCAGCCGTTAGCCCAAGAATATTTATAGCGGCTAACTGCAACAAAAAACCCCGGCCAAATTGGTCGGGGTTTTTTATTGGTGCTTAATCAGTAATCGGCTTACTGAGTGACGCCGGACAACGAAACTGTAGGGTCGGTATTAACCGACCTGGGAGAATATTTAATCGAACCCCGTACTACAGCAAGCCTGAATAATGACAGGCTAAAGAGGTTGTTGTTAAAGTACTTCAGTTTTCCCGTAAACGTCGAAATTCGCAAAAATCCGTTCGCGCTGAGCTTGTCGAAGTGCATGCTACGGGCCTTCGACTAGCTCAGGCTGAACGGTTATGGGGTGCTCTGTGTCGGGAGTTAACTTTTGCGACACCCTCTAAAGCCCACCTTACAAGTGAATGGCTCAGCACAGAATTCTTAAAATCAGTTCTGTAGGTCGGATTAGGCTAAAGGCCGTAATCCGACAAACCCCATCGCTTTACCCAACATCCAGTCGGATTTCGCTTCGCTAATCCGACGTTAAGTGCAACCTATAAAGCGGCAATCTTCACCCGCTGCGTCTGCAAGTCATCCAGCTGTTGCTGCTGGTCAGTCAGGTTCTTCCGCTCCTTCTCTACCACCGCTGCTGGCGCTTTGGCGGTGAAACCTTCGTTCGATAGCTTCTTATCAAGAATCAATACGCCTTTTTCCAGCTTGGCGATGTTCCGATCCAGTCGAGCTAACTCGGCATCTTTATCGATTAGCCCTGCCATCGGTACACAGATTCGCAGATTACCCAGTAAGGCTACGGCAGACTCCGGTGCTTGCTCATCACGCCTCAATGACTTCAGGCTTTCGATACGCCCCAGCGAGTCGAGGAAGCGGCGATAACGGCCGACTTTTTCGCGATCATCGGCGCTGCTATTTTCAAGCAGAATTGGCAACGGTTTGCCGGGGGAAATATCCATTTCGGCACGAATACGGCGCAGGCCAAGAATAAACTCCTGCACCCATGCCATGTCCTCTTCAACCATTTCCTCAATAAGATCGTCATTGCTTTCCGGGAACGGCTGCAAACTTACACTATCGCCCTTCACTCCGGCCAAAGGTGCGACGCGCTGCCAAATTTCCTCGGTAATGAATGGCATAAATGGATGCGATAAACGAAGAATGCTTTCCAGCACGCCGACCAGCGTTTGACGGGTACCGCGTTTTTCAGCGTCGGTTGCGTCATCACTATTCAGTACTGGCTTACACAGCTCGAGATACCAATCGCAATAGTCGCCCCACACAAAGTCGTAAATTAGTTTGGAGGCCAAATCGAAGCGATATTGCTCGATATGGCGTCGGACTTCACCGGATACGGCGTTGAGACGTGAGAGCATCCAGCGGTCTGCAAGGCTTAGCTGAACGTCGCCGCCGTCAGCACCACAGTCCTGGTCCTCCGCGTTCATTAATGCGTAGCGCGAGGCATTCCAAAGCTTATTGCAGAAGTTGCGGTAGCCTTCAAGACGGGCCAAATCAAAGCGAATATCACGGCCCTGAGTGGCCTGTGCCGCAAAGTTAAAGCGCAGCGCATCGGTTCCGTAAGCAGGAATCCCGTCCGGGAACTGCTTGCGGGTTTGCTTCTCAATTTTCTTTTTAAGCTGCGGCACCTGCATTGAGCTGGTGCGTTTCGTTACCAGCGCTTCCAATTCAATGCCGTCGATAACATCAATCGGGTCGAGCACGTTACCCTTCGATTTCGACATTTTCTGGCCGTCGGCATCACGCACCAAGCCATGAATATAGATCTCTTTGAACGGCAC
This sequence comes from uncultured Gammaproteobacteria bacterium, assembly GCA_905479545.1. GTDB lineage: Bacteria > Pseudomonadota > Gammaproteobacteria > CAJQNE01 > CAJQNE01 > CAJQNE01. Next base: position 2,631 of record CAJQNE010000470.1, read on the forward strand.
TTCGCCGTCCATAAACTTCATACCCATCATTATCATCCGGGCAACCCAGAAGAAAATAATGTCAAAACCGGTCACCAGCACACTCGTCGGGTAATAAGTTTTCAGTGCCTCAGTATCAGCAGGCCAGCCGAGTGTGCTGAACGGCCACAGCGCGGACGAAAACCAAGTATCGAGTACGTCTTCATCCT
>CAJQNE010000471.1 GCA_905479545.1 uncultured Gammaproteobacteria bacterium
CGTCTAACTGACGGTACCGCGAATACCACCGGCAGCTTGGTGATTGACATTATTACCGTCAATGATCCGCCGTCGCTGGCGCTAACGCCGGCAACGTTGGCGGAAGGCGATACGCTGGATCTCGTCAACAGTATTAATGCCAGTGATCCCGATAATACGACCACAGAACTGCAGTTCACGCTAACTGCGCTACCTGCAAATGGCTCGGTGACGCTGTCCGGCACGCCGCTGGCAACGAATGGCAATTTCACCCAGGCCGACGTTGATAATAATCTTCTGGCCTATGTGCACGATGGCTCGGAAACCACCACCGACGGCATCTCGCTAAGTGTGACTGATGGCGGCGGCGGAGCACCTGTAACCGACACGCTTGATCTGACCATAACGTCGGTCAACGATGCACCGGAGCTAACGATAACTGATCCCACCGTCGATGAAGGCGGTCTGAGCGAATCCGACGCAGTCAACCTGGCCAATGTGCTGGCCGTGGTCGACCCCGATAACGGCAATGCCGAACTGGTCTACACCCTCACGGTGGCGCCGCAGAACGGTCAGATCAGCAGCTTTGACACGGGCGCCGTAAATGCAGGTGCTACGTTTACGCATGAAGCGGTTCTGGCGAGCGAATTCCAGTATCAACATAACGGCTCGGAAACCACCACCGACAGCTTCGGCTTGTCGCTTACCGACGGTTCTGACACCGTTGTTGGCACGGTTCGGGTCGCTATTAATCCACTTAATGACAGTCCGGAACTGCAGACTGTTGCCCTGAACCTCGATGAGGGAGCTACTGCGACGGTTGGTACCACCAACCTGAATGCTACTGATGTTGACAACGCGCCTGCGGAGCTGAATTACACGGTTCTTACCGCGACCAGCGCCGGTGAACTGCAGTTGTCCGGTACGCCGCTGGAGGTCAATGGCAACTTCACTCAGGCCGATGTGGATAGTGGCAACTTAGTATATGTCCATGATGGTTCGGAAACGACCTCGGACAGTCTGGTGGTGCGCGTTAGCGATGTCGGCAACAGCAGCGCTACCGGCACGCTGACGATAAACATCAACCCGGTTAACGACAACCCTGTACTGACGCTGAATGATCTTGCGGTCAACGAGGGCGAAGCAGCGACTGTAGCGCCGGCCAATGTTTCTACCTCCGATCCTGACAACGTGTCGGCAGACTTCATTTATGTGTTAGACGCTGTTCCATTCAACGGCACGCTTAACCGGGTTGGGCAAGGTCCGTTGTCCCCGGGTGACCGGTTCACTGATGATGACATTGTTAATGGCCGGATTGAGTACCAGCATGACGGTAACGAAACGACTGTCGGCGTCGTTAATCTGACGGTGTTCGATGGTGATCCGACCGATGCCGACAGTGGCAGTGACGACGGCATTCTCACAGTCAGGGTTACCCCGGTCAATGATGCACCGGTGCTGCGCGTCAACAACGGCCTCGATGTGTCCAATGGCGGTAGCGCGATCCTGTTGGCCAGCAACCTGCAGGCGGATGACGTTGACAATGCCGCCACCGACCTACGCTTCTCGGTCACCACAGCGTCCGCCTGCGGTGGCTTTACGCTGTTCGGTGATGCCACCGTGAGCTTCACGCAGGCTGATATCGACAACGGCGATGTCGGCTTTACCGAAGATGGCTGTGACGTGGGTGACAGCAGCCCGGCCCGCCTGCTGCTCAACGACGGTGGCGGCGAAATCGGCCCCTTCGACTTCGTGATTCGGGTAACTGGCATTCGGGTTCTCGGTGTAGCCCCGGCTCAGAATGACAACGCGAGAAATCCTGCAGCGCCTTTCGCGGCAATCTTCGTAGACGAAGCTGATGTTAGAGCGCCGATTGACATTGATTCGCTGAATAACACCACCGTCACGGTTAATAGCAGCTATACCGGCGGAGATAAGCCGCTAAACTTTTTCGTTGACGACAACGGGCAAGTCACTGTGGTTTTGCAATCTGCCGGCCCGTTCTTGAATGGCGAATTGGTTGAGATTAGCTGGACCCGCGGGGTGCAATCGGTCGCGGGGGCATTCAGTAGCCCGTTCGTTACCCAGTTTATTACCGCCACCGCAGGTACCGGCGTGGGTGAATTCACAGCGCATCCGACTACCCCCATATTCGGCAGTGGCAATTCCTATGACCTTGAAACCGGCGATGTTGACGGCGATGGCGACATCGATGTGGTGCTGGGTGGCAATGGATCTGCTGCGCCGAACGTGGTTTGGCTCAATGACGGTGTGGGTAATTTTACTGCCCATCCAAGCTTTAGTAATTGGGGCATTGCGAATGTCAGTGGCCTGTCACTGGGGGACTTAGATGCCGATGGGGATCTGGATGTCGTGTTGGCGGTTGTTGGGTCTACACGATATGTATTCATCAATGACGGCAGCGGCGCATATTCACCTCACCCCACGGCACCTACACTGCCCGGAAGCGGTTCCGGCGACAGTGAAGTGGCGTTGGGCGATATTGATGGTGATGGTGATCTCGACGCGCTGGTCAATACCCTGAATACTGGCCAGGGGACACCTGTGGATGTTTATCTGAATGACGGTAGCGGTGCTCTGCAGCCGCATCCGCTGATGCCAAGTTTCGGCACGACGCGTGATTCATCGATATCGCTGGCTGACCTTGATAATGACGGTGATCTCGACGTTGGCGTAGTGACCTATAGCGGGTCGTTTGCGATCTGGATGAACGACGGTGGTGGCGTGTTTACCCGCACCGAATTCCTAACTGGCAACGACTTCGGTGTGGACGGCCGCTTAGCCGATATTGATGGTGACGGCTTTGCCGATTTTGTGGTGTTACGTGCGCAGGGCGGCAGCAACGCGGTGGGCGATATTCGCCTCTATCTGAACAATGGCTCAGGAGGTTTCGGGGCCTTTACCGACTACGATATCGGTGATTTTGATTTCTTCGACATGGGCGATATCGATGCCGATGGCGATCTCGACTTTATCGCTACCCGCTTCGGCGGCGCGGCTATTGCGGTGTTCAACGAACTCGATGGCTCACCCGGCGCGCTGGTATCCGCCGGGCCTATCTCCACCAGTGTGCGTTTGCAGGTCGGTGATCTGGCCGATGTGGATGGTGATGGTGACCTAGACCTGATCACTACCTATCAGTTTAACGGCGAGAATAACGTGTTGCTCAATAACTCGCAGCCGCTAGCTTTCGACGATGCGGTCACCACTGACGAAGACACAGTACTCGATGGCTCCGTGCTGGCGAATAACGGCAGCGGTGCCGATGTGGACAACGACGCCGATAACCTGACGGTTGTCGCAGTTGATGGTTTTGCCAGTGCCGTTGATGATGAAAGTTTCGGGCTTGATGATGGTTCGGGCCTGCATGTCAG
>CAJQNE010000472.1 GCA_905479545.1 uncultured Gammaproteobacteria bacterium
AGGAGCGCGCCGGGCTGGAGTCCGTTAACCCTTATAATTACGCGCTACGCTACGGCTTGCAGCAGCTGTTTAGCTTTCTTAGCGAAAAAGACCAGCACCACAAGCTAACGCATGTGGTGGTTGAATGCCGGGGCAAAAAAGAAGATAAAGATTTAGAGCTGGAATTTCGACGAATTTGCGACGGCGCGAATAAATTCAATATCAAACTACCGTTTGCACTTAAATTTGCCGATAAGCGCGTTAACTCCGCCGGTTTACAACTTTCAGATTTGGTCGCCCGCCCGGTAGGCCTGCACGTGCTGCGCCCACAGCAACCGAACAGAGCCTTTGACGTGCTCAAAGAAAAATTCTATTGCGAAGGTGGCCGAAGCAATGTCGGCGAAGGCTTTGACGGCGTTGGCCTGAAGCGGCTACCCGACGAGGACTAGCGCAGAAGGCAGTAAAACCCGAACGCCAGAAAGCGAAAAGCCCCGATGAAACTCACCGAGGCATAAACGCCGGCCGGGAACCCCCAACCCACTTGCTAGTTATTGTATTACGTATGGGTGAAGGTAACAATCTCTCGCCATGCTGACTCCGATTGTTACCTCAAAATTTACTGGCGTAATCGGCGAAAAATTCGCACTGATCGGCCATAGCCTCGGTGGTTATATGGCGCGCGAAGTCGCCCGCCAATTGCCTGAGCATGTTAGCCAGCTTATTACCTTTGGCTCACCGGTTAATGGCGGCCCGAAATACACTGCGGCTGGCCGCGTATTTTTGCGGCGCGGTGTCGATATGGATTGGATTGAAGCGATAATCAATGAACGTGAGAAGTTACCCATCAAGGTTCCACTCACCACCATCGTCAGCCCCAGCGATGCTATTGTCGGCTAGTATTTCGCGCTAGGGCGAAACTGTCCGGGTCGCTAGTACTGTCGGCGCCGCTGGTAGCCCCTCCCACACTTTGGGCGTATCCAACAGCTCTACCCTGATAATTGGCCCAAGGTCAGGAACGTTAATAGCCCACTCTAAAAAGCTGCCGCCGCTGGTGGCGTCAGTTTTATCAGCAGGAGCAGGCTCCTCTTGCTGAAAGAAGGGCCGGAAGCCGACATTCAACATGTAGTCTTTAACACCCGAGCTATACGTAACCCGCAGTGTGTAGTCACAACCGCGTTGCCGACAAAACCACGGGTACTTGCTGATATTGGGGGTGATGTCGGCACGATCCTGCTCAACATTGGCATCAAAATGCAGCTGATGACTGCCAATATAAGGTCCGATCAGTGGATAAATTTGTGTCGCACCCGCTGTGTCCGCATTGCTGCGGGTGAACATAATGGTGTAAACCGAGGTGTCTGTGGCCGCCGGGAAGCCGCTATCAGCGCCAAAGCGGCCTTTTTCACCATCATCACTAGGGTCGAACTCCCGCCACTCACGGTCGAAGCTATCCCAGCGTTCATAGCCGCTGGCGAAGTTATCACTGGTAAATACCCGGCCGCCGCTAAAACTACGGTCACCATTGCTATCAACGATAGTGACACCTTCGAAATAGCGTTGAATCAAACCGCCATTAAAATCGGCGAACAAGGTGTAACTGTCGTCGGATGCCTGATCGCCGGAACCACCTTGCATGGGGTCCTGTCGGATACAGCGATTTTGGTCATCTAACTGCCGTCGGCTCTCGCAGTTGGTAAAGCTGCTGGCACTGGAGGGAATAATAACCGGGTGAAATTCATCGTCGACTTGATCGAAGCCCCATTCAGAACCTTTTAAGCTGCCACCGATATAGGGGTAATCACCGCCTGCATCGAAGTCTTCACCCGCGTGCGGCATCCCGAAGGCGTGTCCTTGCTCGTGTATAAAAATTCCCGTGTAAGTATGGTCGCCTGCACCCACATGGCCGCCGATAAAACCGAGCCCACCACCGACACCGGAAAAGCTGCCGTCTTCATTGGCTTTTACCATTGCGCCGTAATACTGCACGCCGATGTACTGATTACCATCCGCAACCTGTAGCCGTTTTGACAAATTCAGCACCGCAGAAATAGGTGCAAAACCATCGCCGGGAGCGTCCTCTGCCGAATCCATTACGTACGCGGGGTTACCATTACGCGGCGGAATAACCAAGGTAGGGAAATCAGCCTCACTCCCTGGGTGGTTTACCACGTCCATAGCAGTCACTGGCCATTTAGCGAACATCTCAGTAATTTTATCTGCGGAAGGCATAGCCGGGTTACCGCCCACCAGCGCATCAGTCGCGCCGAATAAATAGAAAGGCATACTGAGAATCTTAAAATCGACTTCAGCACCCACAAGCACTGATTGCCAGATTGATGGCTCAGCATTATCCGCCACCAAGCGAATTTCCAACCCCGGTTTTAGCCATGCAGCCGGTAAATCAGCACCCTGAGCAGTTGCAGAGTAACGCGGGCCGTCATCTTCCGACGGTGGCAATTGATTGTTAGGTGTCACCGGCAACCTACCAAGGTCAGTCGTGCCACGTCGACCGTGCAGCATCAGGTTCATGCCACCCGCCGGAGCAACATCAAATAGTGCGAAAGCAGGCCGGCCAGCCGTCATGTGGAAATTTTGTGTCACCCCGTTATCCAGCATCCACTCTTTGCCTGCGGGCGGAAGCACGTGGGTTTGCGCCAGCCGGGTGTTGGTTATTGAGAGTGTGCCGATACTGCGGTCATCGGTCGGATCGCAAGCATCACCAATGTCGTCACCATCCAGGTCTTCCTGATTAGGGTTAGCGTTATCCGGACAATTATCAACATCATTCGCAACCCCATCATTATCGCTGTCGGGCGGCGACACGGTAACGCTAGTGGTGTCTACGTCCATATTGTTATCGCCATCCGTCACCGTCAGCTCAAATTGAAGTTGCGTTTCTGCCGTCACTGCTGGCGCAGTAAAATCAGGCGTGGCGGTGTTCGACTGCTGCAGTGTCACTTGCGGGCCACCCGCTAGCTGCCGCCAAGCATATTGCACCACACCTTCAGCATCGCTAGAAGCGCTGCCATTCAGCTCAACTGAATCACCACTGGTGGCAGTTTTAGGCACGCCGGCATTCGCAACCGGGCGACTACCAACCTGTGGGTCACAAACATCACCGGTACCGTCACCATCACCGTCTGCCTGGTTGTTGTTAGCAGTACCCGGACAGTTGTCGACCGCATCAGGTACGCCGTCGCCGTCACCATCAGGCGGTAAAACTGTCACAGTGATGTCGTCGACAGAACTACCGCTGCCGTCTGAAACGGTTAACTGAAAACCCAGCAGTGTTGGCTGAGAAACCGCCGGCGCGGTAAAGCGGGCGATGACGCTATCGCTGCCCTGCAACACAACGGTTGGTCCGTTATTTTGTAGCCAACGGTAAGTTAATGCATTGCCATCTTCGTCACGAGAACCGCTGCCATTGAGAGCGACCTGGGAATTGCTGGCTACGCTCTGATCAGCACCCGCCTCCGCAACCGGTGTAGCATTAATAGCGCCACTGCCACTAGAGCCACC
>CAJQNE010000473.1 GCA_905479545.1 uncultured Gammaproteobacteria bacterium
CGGCCTCGCCACCATGCGTGAAAGTCACGTGCCGGTAGTGTTCGATGCGACCCACTCGGTACAACAGCCAGGTGGTCAAGGCAGTAAGTCGGGTGGCCAACGTGAGTTTGTGCCAGTGCTGGCGCGAGCTGCTGTTGGGGCGGGCATTTCCGGCTTGTTTATGGAAACCCATCCTGATCCCAGCGTTGCGAAAAGTGATGGCCCGAATGCCTGGCCATTAGGCGAAATGGAAGCGCTGTTAACCGTGCTGAAAGCATTGGATGACACGGTGAAAGCGCAGCCGCTACACGAGAGCGCTTACCTTTAAGCCCTGGTGCATTAAACCGGGGTTATTAAACTTGGGCCTAAGTCCTTGCTTTCCACTTTAGACTACTAATACCTTTAGCGAAGTTATTCATGAGCAAAATTAAATCTATTCACGCCCGCGAAATTATGGATTCACGCGGTAACCCGACGCTGGAATGTGACGTTACCCTCGAAAGCGGTGCTTTCGGCCGTGCCGCTGTGCCATCAGGTGCTTCTACCGGTGCCCGCGAAGCCATTGAGCTACGCGACGGCGACAAGAGTCGCTACCTTGGCAAAGGCGTGTTGAAAGCCGTTGCCAATGTAAACGGTGCAATCGCCGATAAGTTGGTCGGTGCCGAAGCTGGTGAGCAGCGTGCCATTGATGACGCTCTGATCGCACTGGACGGTACTCACAATAAGTCTAAGCTCGGCGCTAATGCCACGCTAGCCGCTTCATTGGCGGTAGCTCATGCTGCAGCAGTGGATGCGGGCCAGCCATTGTATGAATACCTCGGTGGCGTGGGCGCTACTGGTCTGCCAGTGCCGATGATGAATATCATCAACGGCGGTGAGCATGCTGATAACAATGTCGATATTCAGGAGTTCATGATTCTACCGACGGGCGCGAAGAACTTTGCTGAAGCGTTGCGCTGTGGAGCAGAGATTTTCCACGAGCTGAAAAAAGTACTGCAGAACCGTGGCCTGAGCACCTCGGTAGGTGATGAGGGTGGTTTTGCTCCCAACCTGCCGAGCAATGAAGCGGCGCTTGAAACCATTATGGAAGCCATTAAAGGTGCAGGTTATACACCGGGTGGTGATGTGTACCTGGCGCTCGACGTGGCCAGTTCTGAATTCTATAAAGACGGCGTGTACGACATGGCTGGCGAAGGCAAAAAGTTTAATGCCGAAGAGTACAGCGACTACCTGGTTGATCTGGTAAACCGCTACCCGATCATCTCGATTGAAGATGGCATGGATGAAGCCGATTGGGATGGTTGGAAGTTGCTGACCGAAAAAATTGGCAAAAAATGTCAGCTGGTCGGTGATGATTTATTCGTTACCAATACAAAGATTCTGGCCGAAGGTATTGAGAGAGGCGTCGCCAATTCTATCCTCATTAAGGTCAATCAAATCGGCACGCTCACGGAAACCCTCGATGCAATTAAGCTGGCGACTGACAATGGGTACACCGCCGTGTCATCGCACCGTTCCGGCGAAACCGAAGACACCACTATTGCTGATCTGGCCGTCGCTACTACGGCGACGCAAATTAAAACCGGCTCCTTGTGCCGCTCAGATCGCATGGCGAAATATAACCAGCTATTGCGTATTGAAGAGCAGTTGGGCAATCGCGCCGAATATCCGGGCTTGGCCGCGTTCCCACAAATTGAGCTCGGATAGACGCTGAACTATGCGCCTGCTGCTATTGGTCATTGTTGGCTTGTTCTGCTTGTTGCAGTATCGACTGTGGTACGCAGATGGCAGCTTCGTCCACAATTATCGGCTGAATGAACAGGTAGAAGCCCAGCGGGCGGAAAATGCCACGCTCAAAGAACGCAATGAACAGCTGGAGGCGCGGGTTGATAGCCTGCGTGGCGGCGATGAGGTAATTGAAGCCTTGGCGCGTAGTGAGCTTGGCCTGGTAAAAGAAGGTGAGAGCTTCTACCAGGTGGTAGAGCCGGAGCCTGCAGCTAGCCGTGAAGAGCAGGCTGAAAGCTCGCAGCAATAATGGCCGTTGATAAACTCTGGGTAGCAATACCTGCTGGTGGTAGTGGTTCGCGAATGGGGCTTGCGACGCCAAAGCAGTACCTGCCTTTAGCCGGGAAAACCGTGCTGGAGCGTTCGTTAGCCCCATTTCTGGATAGCCGTTTTGCAGGAATGGCGGTAGCGTTGGCCGCCGATGATCAGCTTGGCCGCGATATTATCTCAGGCTTACCCGGGACCGTTGTTTTGGCTGCCGGTGGTGCGGAACGATGCGACTCGGTAGCCAATGCACTCAACGTTCTCACTGAGCAGGGCGCCTCTGACAGTGACTGGGTACTCGTACATGACGCGGCTCGTCCTTGTTTACCGTCTGCGGATCTAAACACCCTAATAGAGAAACTCGATGGCCAGCCGGTTGGCGGTCTATTGGCTGTTCCGGTGCGCGACACCCTCAAGAGCAGCCACGACGGTGAGTATGCCGATACTACAGTCGATCGTCGTCAGTTGTGGCAGGCGCTAACCCCACAAATGTTTCGCTTGGGCCTGCTTAAGAATGCTTTACGGCACTGTGAAGTCAGTGGGCTTGCTGTTACCGATGAGGCCAGTGCCATTGAGCAGTTAGGTCACAAGCCAAAACTGATTGCCGCGTCACCGGTTAATCTGAAAATCACCTGGCCCGCCGATATAGCGCTGGCCGAAAAGCTACTGGAATTACTGCAATGAGCGCCACCGGAATAAACCTAAGAATAGGCCAGGGGTTTGACGTTCATGCCTTCGAAGCGGGTGATCACCTGATGCTGGGTGGCGTGCGTGTCCCGTTTAGCCAGCAGTTTAAAGCCCATTCCGACGGTGATGTGCTGATCCACGCACTCTGTGATGCGTTGCTGGGGGCATTGGCGCTCGGTGACATAGGCAAGCACTTCCCGGATACCGATCCACAGTGGGCCGGTGCCGATAGTCGCCAATTGCTGCGTGGCGTAATCGCGATGTTGGCTGAGCGGGGCTGGCAGCCGGTAAATGTCGATAGCGTCATTATGGCCGAGGCGCCCAAAATGGCTCCGCATATTGCTGCGATGCAAACGAACCTCGCTGCTGACCTGAGCCTGGCAATTGATGCGGTCAGCGTGAAAGCTACCACCACCGAAAAACTAGGTTTTACCGGACGCGGTGAAGGCATAGCAGCCCAGGCGGTTGTGCTGTTGGAGCGTCGTTCATGAGCATCGATAATGATGAAGCAATAGCGCAGCTAACGAATGTTGAATTACTACCGAGAGCCTACGGTGAGCCGTTAGGTGCTGGTGTTCTTCGCCGCGAACCTGCCGATTTTTTTGTCGATGAGGTTATGGAGGTCGACCATAGTGATGACGGTGAACACCTTTGGTTACATGTCGAAAAAACAGCTTTAAATACTGCCGATGTGGCGAAGCACTTTGCTCGTGTTTGTGAGGTGCCTCAGCGCAATGTCGGCTATGCCGGTCGGAAAGACCGAAATGCGGTAACGCGGCAGTGGTTCTCAGTGCAACTACCCGGCAGACCGGACCCACAAAACTCAGAACTCGAAATAACCGGCCTGAAAATTCTTAGCTCGGTACGGCATAACCAGAAACTTAGAACCGGTGGGTTGCAAGGCAATAATTTTAATATTCGTATTCGCGATATAGAGTTGGACGAAAGCGCGCTAACTGCACGCATTGCATTGATTCAAGTCAACGGCGTCGCCAACTACTTTGGCGAACAACGGTTTGGTCGGGGTGGCAGCAATATTCGCCAAGCGCTGGACTGGTTTGGTGGCCGCTTTAAGCCGAAAAGTCGCGACCGGCGCTCGATGATGCTTTCGGCCAGTCGCTCGGCCTTATTCAACGCAGCTCTCGCCCAACAGCTGCCTCTCCACAATGCTGAGTGGCCATTACCCGAGGAAGGCGACTGGCTGTTACTCGGTAATAGTGGTGGCGCAGGCTTTCTGTCGCCGGCTACTAGCAGTGCAGAATGGTCAGAGGTGGAGCGTAGATTTTCCACTCAGCAGCTGCAGCCGGCACTGCCGCTATGGGGCGAGCGTGGCAAGGTCGATGCCGAACTATGGGAAAAGTGGCGGGTGCTGCTGGAGCCAGTGAGTTCTGAGCTAGTAGCCGGGCTTGGACGACAACGACTCAATATGGATTGGAGGCGGGCTCGTGTTGCTGTGCCTGGCCTTAGGGCTAGCTATGAAAATGGCACGCTGCAACTGTCGATGTTCCTACCTTCAGGCAGTTTCGCGACTGCCGTTATTCGTGAAATTTGCACATATTGCGACTAAAAACTGCGCTTATTGCGACTGGTTTGCGACGAAATAGCCTGTTTCTGACAATAATTTCAGCGTTTTAGAAATTAATCTTACTAGTGTGTTGCGGATTATGATCCTGTTATCGAGGTTTCAATAATCTAGCCGCCCATTAAAGTCAATAGCTATAAGCCATTTTTGGGCCATTTGCTGGTAATAATAGTTCAATCCACCATGCTAAAATTATTGCTAAGCGATAGCTATATTAGTTCTATATCTAACACTTCGATATAAAGATATGCCACTTACCGTTTGTTACGATTTAGTTCTCGATAACAGTTTGTCAGTGGCACGGAGTGTGACATGAGTGGGAAAAAAGACACCCGCAACGAT
>CAJQNE010000474.1 GCA_905479545.1 uncultured Gammaproteobacteria bacterium
GGTGACGACGTGGAAATTCTGCGCGGCCGTTATGGACCGTACATTACCGACGGCAATAAGAACGCCCGCATTCCCAAAGATCGCGAGCCGGAAACCCTGAAGCTGGAAGAGTGTTTAGCTCTGCTGGAAGCCGCACCTGAGCGGAAAGGCCGCGGTAAGAAGAAAGCCAGTAGCAAGAAGAAGGCTACATCGAAGAAGACGGCTTCTAAGAAAACCGCCACCAAGAAAAAAACAGTCTCAAAAAAGAAGACGGTGACTAAGAAAAAAGCCGCTGCGAAGAAGAAAACCGCAGCCAAAAAGAAGACAGCCGCAAAATAGGGTAAAATCTTCGCTCTGAGCTGAAATACGCTCAACAAAACCCGAATCAGGCCCAGCCATTTCACGATGGCCGGGCCTGATTGTTTTAGTCATTCATTCCAAACTTACAATCATCATTTATTAGTTAAGGGTAACCACGCTATGAGCAATACTCCTTTTGTCGCCGTGCTAACGGGCTCGGATTCTGACCTGCCAACGCTGCAAGGCACTTTTGATACACTGAAAAAACTCGGCATTCCGTTCGAAGGTCGTGTTTCCTCAGCACACCGCACGCCAGCCGCCACTCATGAATATGTAACTGACGCTGACGCTCGTGGCTGCGCCGTGTTTATCTGTGCCGCAGGCCTCGCCGCTCACCTCGCCGGTGCCGTTTCTGCCAATACCGTGAAGCCTGTAATTGGCATTCCGATTAATGGCGCGCTCGATGGGTTGGACGCACTGCTTAGCACCGTGCAAATGCCAGGCGGCATTCCTGTTGCCACTGTTGCGATCGGTTCAGCGGGTGCCAAAAACGCCGCTTACCTCGCCGCACAGATGATGGCGCTTAGCGATGCTGAATTATCACAGCGCCTGAAAGATGACCGTAAAGACAATGCTGCAGCTGTCGCGAAAAAGAACGACTCGCTTCAAGCTAAGCTAAACGGCTAAGGTTATAGCCACAGGTTTCATGCGCTTTTGAAACCTGTGGCTATATAAGCAACTCAATGCCTATACCCGCCACCGCTCTGGATCAGGCAGTTCAGTGCCTGAAAACAGGCGGTGTAATCGCCTACCCCACCGAAGCAGTATGGGGCTTGGGCTGCGACCCGATGGACGAACAAGCCGTACTTAAGCTGTTAAAACTCAAGCGGCGTGAGGTTGCGGCGGGGGTATTGCTAGTCGCGGGCAGCCTCGATCAGCTAAGGCCTTTTCTCGGCGCGCTGGCCGCTGATCTGGAAGCATCACTATCCGAAACGTGGCCGGGCCCTACAAACTGGATACTTCCCGCCAGCGAACACTGCCCACCGTGGATTCATGGTGCACACAGAGGCGTTGGTGTGCGGGTTTCAGCCCATCCGGTTATCAACGCGCTCTGTAGCGCGTTTGGCGGGCCAATCGTTTCCACCAGTGCAAACCAACGCGGCGCACCTCCCGCGATGACCGCCGCTGAAGCCGGCTTAGTACTGAATGGCCAGCCCGACTTTATCGTGCCTGGCGAACTTGGAGGCCGCAAAAACCCCTGCGAGATCCGCAGCGGTTTCAGCGGCGAAACCTTAAGAGCCGGGTAAGAGAATGTTATTATCGACGCATTCCACTTTATTTAGACGAGCCTTAGCCTGCCGCTAATAACCGTCCGCTAAATAGCTGCAGAACACTCTATGAACCAAAAACCTCTCGTCAGCGAATACCTGCTGAAGCTCCAGCAAACCATATGTGAGCAGGTCTTGGATCTGGATCCAACACTTACGGAGCAACGCGATGAGTGGCAGCGTGAGGAAGGCGGTGGCGGAATTAGCCGGGCATTTGCCGGTGGTGAGGTGTTTGATAAAGGCGGTGTCAATTTCTCGCATGTAATGGGTAGCAAGCTGCCACCTTCTGCTACTGCGGCCCGACCCGAACTCGTTGGCCGCGGCTTTGAAGCGATGGGTGTTTCCATCGTTCTACACCCCAAAAACCCTTATGCACCGACCTCGCACTGCAATGTGCGGTTTTTCATCGCCGCAAAAGCCGGCTGCGAGCCGGTCTGGTGGTTTGGCGGTGGTTACGATTTAACACCGTACTACGGCTTCATAGCGGACTGCGAACACTGGCATCAAACAGCAAAAAACGCCTGCGACAGCTTTGCCGCTGACACCTATACCAAGTATAAAAAATGGTGTGACGAATATTTCTATATCAAACACCGTGATGAACCACGCGGCATCGGCGGGCTGTTTTTTGACGACCTGAATGGCGACGGTAACGATGCCGATTTTGAACCTTGCTTCAACTTTATGCAGGCCATCGGCAATAGCTATATGCCCGCCTACCTGCCGATTATCGAACGACGCAAAGACAGCGCATTCGGTGAGCGGGAGTCCAACTGGCAGCAGATCCGCCGTGGTCGCTATGTTGAATTCAATCTGGTGTGGGATCGCGGCACACTATTCGGGCTGCAAAGTGGTGGCCGGACGGAGTCCATTCTTATGTCTATGCCACCGAATGTTCAATGGCATTATCAACACGAGCCGGAACCGGGCAGCGCTGAAGCCGCGTTGCTGAACGACTACCTTATTGGTCGCGACTGGGTTTAGACGGCAGAGGGTGTTGTTAAACGGCGTCATCGCGAGCATAGCGCGGCGACCTCTAAGTTAAAAGGTAGTGAGATTGCCGCGCTACGATCGCAAAGACAGGCGTTTTTTTAGTTTTGCGACGCCCTCGGCAACCGCACCAACATGAAAAGAGCGCTATAGCAGGCTGATAACAAAATACAGACCGGCCGCCAATAAACCCGAAATGGGTACCGTAACCACCCAGGCAATAATAATGCGGAACATCAGCGCACGCTCCACCAGCGCTTCGCTCGGTTGCGGCTGCTTGCTAGCGGTACGGAGTTTAAATCGCGAGCCGGTGGTCGCTTCCAGGTTGCGAATTATCGCTACTTTACCGGCCACTGATGCGTCGTGGAACTCTTCCAGCACCTGCTGAAGGCTCGTCGGGTTTTCACCATGCGAATCGTGAATTAGCTGCAGATGGTGAGCATGTTGTCGCTTGAGGAATTCGCGCAGGAAGCCTACCCCGAAAATTGCGCCGATAGCGGTGTGGGTCGAGCTAACCGGTAAGCCTAGTTGACTGGCAATTATCACCGTAATCGCCGCCGACATAGCTACACAGAAAGCCCGCATCCGGTCGAGGTCGGTTATTTTGCTGCCGACGGTGCGGATTAGCTTAGGACCGAAAAAGGCCAGTCCGAGCGAAATACCAATAGCACCAATCAGCATGACCCATAGCGGTATTGGGGCTTTCCCGGCAACCGTTCCAGCTTCTATCGCCTGGTGAATGGCTGCGAGCGGACCAATCGCATTGGCGACATCGTTAGAGCCATGAGCGAAACTGAGCAGAGCCGCAGCGAATATCAGCGGCCATGTGAATAATGTGTTTACTTCAGCCTTGGTATTTTCCAGGTTGCTCGCCTGACGGGCAATAACCGGTCGCAGAGCGAAGAAACCTCCTATCGCAATAGCCAAACCGACTGCAGCGGCAGTGACAAACTCTACCTTCAGAACGTTTTTTACACCCTTTAGGATCAGGTAGGTGGCAAATGCCCACACCATAAGAGCGACAAGAACAGGCACCGTGCGGGCAGCGGCTTCCGCCATGCGGGGCTGGTAGGTAATGCGGCGTTTAATAAAATACAAAAAGCACGCGGCTATTATGCCGCCAAGCACCGGCGAAATGACCCAGCTGCCAACGATAGCGGCTAAGGTGCTCCAGTTTGCAACGCCCAAGCCACCGGCGGCCAAACCGGCTCCGAGCACGCCGCCAACAATAGAATGGGTGGTAGAAACCGGCGCGCCCAGTACAGTAGCAATATTTAGCCAAACCGCACCCGCTAACAACGCCGCGAGCATAAGCGAAATAAAGCTGTCGGTACTGCCAACCAGCGACGGATCAATAATGCCACTTTTGATGGTACTAACAACCCCACCACCGGCAACTAACGCGCCGGCAGCCTCAAACAGTGCCGCAATGGCAATCGCCGCCGTTAAAGTCAACGCGCCCGAACCCACCGCCGGGCCGACGTTATTAGCGACATCATTGGCACCGATATTCATCGCCATATAACCGCCGACGAGGGCGCCGGCCAATAGCATGATGCCGTGATTGCCGCTGACGCCGTACTCAGAAAATATGAACACCGCGATGAGACCGAAATAAATCAACCCACAAACAGCAGCCGCCCATAAATTAACCGAGCCACGGGAGTTATTTTGCATAGAGCCTGCCATCGTCGCTTATAAGTTGGAGTCGAAATGATGGGTTTACCACTGGCGCGCCTGGTGAGTTATCGCTATCAGTTGAGAACTACTGCATACAACACACGCCACTGTCGCAGCAGCAGATAGGCTGCTTGGATACTACCCAATTTTTTTGCCTGCCACAGAGTCTTAACAACCAAGGACAACACCGAGGTTCCAGCTAGCCGCTTGCGGGCGGCACGTCAGCTTTCGTGCCGATTTAGGCAAACAGCCTGACACTTACAACTTGAATTCAGCTTTCCAAATTACCCACGCCGACTTAAGTTTGAATCAGCGTGGGTACTTAGGAACAGTTTCGAGAACTATCCAGAGCGATATGCCGGAGCGGACTATTGGGCCTGCGGTTTCCGCCGGGAATGCAGCCACAGGGCCAATAGGGTGCCTAAAGCACCCGAAAGCAGGTAGGAAGCAACAGCACCTTCACCGAAATTCAAACCCAGCCATAGCGCAATAAGTGGTGCAAAACCTGCACCGAGCAACCAGCCAAGCTCGTGTGTTACCAACGCGCCACTGTAGCGGTGCCGACTGTCGAAGCTTGAGTTCAGCGCACCGGCAGATTGAGCAAGCGAAAAACCGAGCAGAGCAAAACCGGTCAGAATGAACGCCCAGGCGCCGAATTGCGTGCTACCGAAAATCGGCGCTGGAAGTGTAAACAGCACTATCATGACAGCACCGATGCCGAGCATTTTTTCCCGACCGATCCGATCGGAAATCTTACCGGAAATAATCATGGTAATAAGGCACAGAATGCCGCCGGCTATCTGCAGCCAAAGCAGGGTTTCCAACGAAAACTCATCTGGCTTTAGGAGCACCCATGCCAACGGGTAGATCGTTACCAGGTTAAACAATGCATAGCTCGCCAATGGGGCAAGAGCACCAATAACAATGGCACCAGACCAATTTTTAAACAGCTCGCCAAGTGGTGATGGCACCAAGTCCTGATGATGGAATAACTCCTCAGACTCCGGCGCTACTGCCATGCGGAGACGAGCAAACAGTGTTACCACGTTAATAGCAAAAGCGGTAAAGAAAGCGAATCGCCACCCCCATGCTGTGAATTCTTCAGCGGGAACTGTCGAATACAAGTAAGCGAACAAACAAATAGCGACCAGGAATCCGATTGGTGCACCGATCTGCGCGATCATTGCATACCAACCGCGGCGCTCAGGCGGTGAGGTCAATGCCAGCAGCGACGGCAAGCCATCCCAGGCACCACCTACGGCCATGCCCTGGCAGACCCGGAGCACCGCCAGAACCGTAATCGCAGTTCCACCAATCGCGGCGTAACCCGGCAGAAAACCGATCACTACGGTCGCAGTTCCGAGCAACATCAGTGCGCTCGTTAGCTTAGCGGCCCGGCCATAACGATCCTGCACCACACGAAACACTACGGCACCAATCGGCCGGGCGACAAAACCCAGCGAAAAGATCAGAAACGAATAAAATAAAGCATCTTCAGCGCTGGCGAAGGGGAAGAACAGCCCCGGAAAAACCAGCGCAGAGGCTATACCGTAAACAAAAAAATCGAAAAACTCTCCGACCCGGCCAATGATCACACCTACCGCGATTTCATCCGGCCGGCCAACGGGCCCGATCTCGCTATCTAATTCGGGTACGCTGCTGGGTGCTGAGGCACTGCTGGACATTGCGCTCTTCCTCATATTCGTTGTAATTTCACCCGCGGGTTTCATTCAGCATTTATAGTCAACGCTTGGGTTCCGGGGCCTTCTGGTTTAGAGTCTAGGCTAAAATCCCGCTCTGTGAAACAGGAGTTCTCCATGTTCAAAATTGTCACCCTTTACCGGAAGTGTTTGCTGCTACCACTGCTACTAATGCTTTCCGGCTGTGACATGGTGCTCCTGAACCCGGCGGGTCTCGTTGCCCGCCAGCAGAGCAGCTTACTTGTGGCGTCTGTGGTCATCATGCTGCTAATTGTGATTCCGGTTATCGGAATGTCACTGTGGTTTGCTTGGCGCTATCGGGAATCCAACACTGAAGCGACTTACGACCCGGAATGGGATCATTCGGCAAAAGTAGAACTCTATGTATGGGCCGCACCGCTGCTCATTATTATCGCGCTCGGTGCTATCACTTGGGTTAATACCCACCTACTCGACCCTTACCGACCGCTCGCACATATCGATGGCGAGCGCTCCGCCGAGGGTGTCGCGCCGATCCGCATTCAAGCTGTAGCGCTGGAGTGGAAATGGCTGTTTATCTACCCTGAATTGGGCATTGCCACGGTGAACGAAGTAGCCGCTCCGGTTGATGTGCCGATCAAATTTGAAATCACCTCGCCAAACCTAATGAATTCGCTGTTCATTCCGTCATTGGCGGGCATGGTTTATGCGATGCCGGGCATGGAAACGAACATTCATGCAGTTATTAACGAAACCGGCAGTTACGACGGCGTTTCAGGCAACTACAGCGGTGAAGGCTATTCTGATATGCGCTTTCAGTTCAAGGGGCTGACAGCTGACGATTTTCAGCAGTGGGTAGGCGAAGCTAAAACAGCTGCCATGCCTTTGGATTTGGCGACGTATGACAAACTGGCCGAACACAGCATAAAAAACAAAGTACAACGTTTTGCGACCGTGGAAACCGGCCTGTACCAGAAAATTCTCAACCTCTGCACAGACCCCGAAAAAATGTGTATACGCGAAATGATGGCCATCGATGAGCAAATTGCCGGGGGTCAGGTTTGTACTACCTGGCCGCCTGTAGGCAGCGAGTCGTACTTCTAACACATCACTTAATAAACTATTCCAAGGCGGCCGCAAACACGTTTAGCGGCGAC